>NZ_JBHVUQ010000057.1:0-43091 GCF_042884105.1 Streptomyces sp. NPDC058157 | reverse complement strand
CCAGGACGCTTGGAACCTGGCCTGGAAGCTCGCCCTCGCCGTCGACGGCTCCGCGCACCCGGGGCTCCTGGCCAGCTACGACGCCGAGCGGCGCCCGGTCGGCGAGGAGGTCGTCGGCCGGACGGTGCGCCACGCCCGGCAGGCCGCCGGAGCGGGCGACGGGCGGACCGCGGCGCTGCTGCGCGAGGCGCAGCTGCTGGTCGGCTACCCCGACAGCCCGGTCGTCGTACGGCCGGCCCCCGGGGCGGCCGACGGCTCCGGGCCGGGGCCCGGGGAACGGGCCCCCGACTGCGGCGGTCTGGCCGGGGAGCTCCCCGCCTATCCGCTGCGGCTCCACGACCTGCTGAGGGACCGCGAGCACGTGCTGCTGGTGTACACCGACGGCGCGTGGGGCGCGTACGTCCCCCGACTCGCCGCTCTGACGGGCGGGTCGCCGGCGGGGCGGCTCACGGCGTACGCGGTCCTCACCGAGGGCGGGACCGCGCCCGCCGGGGCCACGCCGATGCCGGTGTACCGCGACGCGCGCGGGGAGTTCGCCCTGCGCTACGGGGTGCGGGAGCCGACGGCCTTCGTGGTGCGCCCGGACGGGTACCTGGGCGCCCGGCTGTCCCCGCCGACCGCCGAGGGGCTGGCCGGATACCTCGCGGGGGTCTTCGCCTGAGGGCGGGGGCAGCGGCGGCTACGGCTCGGTCGGGACGCACAGCACCGGGACCGGGGAGAGGTGCAGGAGCTTGTGCGGGGTCGAGCCGAGCAGGGCGCCGCGGATCGGGCTGTCGCCCCAGGTGCCGACGATGATGACCCGGGCGTCGTGGAGGGCGGCGGCGGCGAGCAGGGCCTGGGCCGGCTTGTCGTCCATGACCTCGACCGCCGAGGGCACCCCGGCCTCGTCGGCGGCCTCGACGGCCCGGGCGAGGGCGCTGCGGCCCGCCTGGAGGACCGCCTCGCGGTGGGCGCGGTACTCCTCCCCCGCGCTGCCGGGCGCGGCGGCCCCGTAGACGAGGACCAGCGGCTCCCCGAAGGCGGTGGCCACTTCCAGGGCGACCCGCAGGGCGCGTTCGGCGCCGGGGGACTCGTCGTACCCGAGCACTACGGACATCGGGACTCCTCAGTTCTCGCGGCCGCGGACGAGGGCGGGATCGACGACGCCCCGGCGCTCCTGCCAGAACCTGCCGTCGCGGACCCGCCAGAAGCACATGAGCAGCACGCCGACGACCGCGATGCCGATCCCGATGACCAGGGGCGGCCCGAGGCCGAACCAGGAGACCCCGCTGGCGGAGTTCCGCGGGTTGGACATGTCCGCGATGGACTCGACCAGGAGCCAGGCCAGCAGTCCGGCGCCGACGAGCGGGCCGACGCCGATGAGGAGCAGGTTGTGGGCGTTCTCCAGCAGGTGGCGGCGGTAGTAGACGGCGCAGGCCAGGCCGGTGAGCGCGTAGTAGAAGGCGATGAGCAGCGAGAGGGCGGTGAGGGAGTCGAGGAGGGCGTTCTCGCTGATCTGGTTGACGGCGAGGTACCAGACGACGGCGATGGCGGCCACCCACCAGGTGCTGACGTCCGGGGTGTGGAAGCGGTGGTGGATGTGCGCGAGGTGCGGGGGCAGGGCGTGCCGGCGGGCCATGGACAGGGCGGTGCGGGAGGCCGGGATGATCGTGGTCTGGGTGGAGGCGAGGGCCGAGGTGCAGACGGCGAGGAGCACCATCCAGTCCCAGCCGCCCATCACCTCGTGCGCGAGGACGGCGAAGATGGCCTCCTCCTCGCCGGCGTTCTCCGCCAGGAACTTCGTCCCGGCGTAGGCGACGATGGCGAAGCCGACGGACAGGTAGGTGACGAGCAGCACCAGGGTGGACCAGATCCCGGCCTTGCCGGGCGCCGTGGCGGAGTCCTCGACCTCCTCGGTGAGGTTCACGGCGGATTCCCAGCCCCAGTAGATGAACACGCCCAGCAGGAGGCCTCCGGTGAGGGCGCCGCCGCCGGCGCCGAAGGGGTTGAGCCAGGTGACGGAGGGGTGGACGGCGTCGAGGGTGCTGGTGCCGGCGTAGACCCGGTAGATGGCGACGACGGCGAAGACCAGGAGGAAGAGGACCTGGGCGAGGATGAGGACGTCCTGGAAGTGCGCGGACAGCTCGGTGCCGATGACGCAGATCGCGGTCATCGCGAGGATCACCACGACGGTGAGGGTCTGGCGGACCACCGTGTTGCCGGCCAGGCCGTCGAGGCCGGCGGCGAGCAGCCCGAAGTGGACGGCGACGTCGGCGAGGGAGCCGATGACGAGGACGCCGGTCATGGTGATGGCCCAGCCGCCGAGCCAGCCCGCCCAGGGGCCCATGGCACGGGTCACCCACGAGAAGGTGGTGCCGCAGTCCTGGTCGACCTTGTTGAGGTAGTAGAAGGCGGCGGCGATGAGCAGCATCGGCACGAACGAGGCCAGCATCACGCCCGGTGCGTAGATCCCGGCGATGGCGACGATCGGGCCGATGACGGCGGCCAGGGAGTAGGCGGGCGAGGTGGAGTTCAGGCCGATGACGAGCGCGTCGAGGAAGCCGATCGCGCCGGCCTGGAGGGTGTCCTCGTCGGAGGCGGCGCCGGGGAGGGTGTCCTCCGGTCGGCCGCGGTCGCCCTGGTCCATGTACGCATCGTCACGTGCGGGGCGGGGGCGCGCGAGGCGGCGCGGGTCGTCCGGGTGGCGGGGCCCCGCCCCGGGCCCCGGGCCACCGCGGTGGCCCCTTGGGCCTGTAGCGTTCATCGCCAGTCCATTGCAATGAAAGACATCTGTTGTTGCGTTAGATCTCGCGCCAGTGCAACGATTTTGGCGCGCTGAGCTGCCTGTATCTGCTCCATGTGCAATTCCTGGCTTGTCGGCACCATGAACGCAACGTAGCGTTTCTGTTGTCAGAAACATTGGTTCGCGGTCGAAGGGGTGGGTCATGGAAGCAGCGGCAGTGAACCGGAAGCAGTCGGCCCCCGGCGCCCTCGCCTCGTTCGCCCGGTTCGTGTTCTGCGGCGGGGGAGTGGGCGTGGCCTCCAGCTTCGCCGTGGCGGCCCTCGCCTCCTGGCTGCCCTGGGCGCTGGCCAACGCCCTCGTCACCGCGGTGTCCACGCTCCTGGCCACCGAACTGCACGCCCGCTTCACCTTCGGCGCGGGCGGCCGCGCGACCTGGCGCCAGCACGTGCAGTCCGCCGGATCCGCGGCCGCCGCGTACGCCGCCACCTGCGTCGCGATGCTCGCCCTGCGGTACCTCGCGGCGGAGCCCGGTGCGCTTGTCGAGCAGGCCGTCTACCTCTCCGCCTCCGCCCTCGCCGGCGTCGCGCGGTTCGCGGTCCTGCGCCTCGTCGTCTTCGCCCGCCACCACGCGCGGAAGACCCCGGCGGCCGCCGGTACGCACCGCCCGGTGTCCGCCACGCTGTCCGGCGCCCCGGCCCCCGCCGAGCCGAAGACCCTCTGCCGCGCCGCCTGACCGGGTCAGCCGCGGCGCGCCCACTCCTCGGCCAGCAGACGGTAGGAGCGGACCCGCGCCGCGTGGTCGTGGGTGATGGTGGTGATCAGCAACTCGTCCGCCCCGGTGGCCTCCTGGAGCCGCTCCAAATGGTCGGCGACCGTCTGCGGGGAGCCGACGAACCGGGTCTCCAGCCGGTCGGCGACCAGTGCCCGGTCCGCGTCCGTCCAGGGCAGGGCGCGGGCCTCGGCGGGCGTGGGGTAGGGAATGGCGCCCTCGCCCGTACGGATGCCGCGCACCCAGGGCCCGTATCCGGTGGCCAGCTCACGGGCCGTGCCGTCGTCCTCGGCCACGACCACGTCGGCGGACACCGTCAGGTACGGCCGCTCCAGCTCCGCCGACGGTTTGAAGGCGGCCCGGTAGCCCGCCACCGCCTCCAGGACGCTCGCGGGGCTGACGTGGTAGTTGGCGGCGAACCGCAGTCCGCCCCGGCCCGCCGTCTCCGCGCTGACCCCGCCGCTGCTGCCCAGGATCCACACCTGGACGTCGGCCCCCTCGCCGGGGACGGCGTGCGCCTCGACTCCCTCCGGGGAGCGGTACTCGCCGCGCAGCAGGGCGAGTACGTCGTCGACCTGCTCGGCGTACTCCTGCGACTCGGCGCCGGGCAGGTGCAGGAGCTTGCGCTGGAGGGCGAACCTCGGATGGGCCAGCAGGTGCGAGAAGGAGAACGGCTCCGGTATGCGCAGTCCGCCCGGGGTGTACCCGTCCACCACCGGGGTGACGGGCGGCGCGGGTTCGCCCGACGGGGGCAGTGGCCGCCCCGCCGAGCGGCCGAGGCCGAGGTCGAGACGGCCGGGGTGCAGCGCGTCGATCAGGCCGAACTCCTCGACGGTCGAGAGCGCCGTGCGGTGCCCGAGCTGGACGGCGCCGGAGCCGAGCCGGATGGTCGTCGTCGCCGCGGCGGTCAGGGCCAGCACCACGGCGGGGGAGGTGCCGGCCACCCCGGGGTTGAGGTGGTGCTCGGCGAACCAGTAGCGGGCGTAGCCGAAGGACTCGGTCCGCCGGGCGAGGTCGATGCTGTGGCCCAGGGCTTCGGCGGCGGTGGAACCGGAGGTGATCGGGACGAGGTCGAGGACCCCGAGGGGGATGCCGGGCATGGCCGGACTCCTTAGCGGTCGGGGAAAGACGGGGCGGGGGCGGGGGTGGATTGGGCGGGGAGGGACGGTTCGGGGAGGGCCGGTTCGGGGAGGGACGGTTCGGGGAAGGGCGGGTCGGGGATCTCGCGCCGCAGCACCGGGGCGATGTCCGACTGGAAGAGTTCGAGCGAGGCGCGGTGCCGCGCCGGGTCGATTCCGCCCGGCTCGGCCTGCAGGTGCAAGGCCGTGTGGCCGAACTCCTCGTGGTAGCGGTGGACCTTCTCGATCACCTGCTGGGGGCTGCCGATCAGTGCCGAGCTGCGCTCGATGAAGTCCTCCAGCGTCGGGAACACCGGTGCCAGCCCCTGCCGTTCGTGGGCGTCGAGGTAGCGGGCGAAAGCCGGCCGGTAGGCCCGGGCGGCCTGCTGCGAGGTCGGGGCCGCGTGGTAGCCGGCGGTGCCCGCGCCGACGACGGCGTGCGCCGGATCGTGCCCGTAGTGCTCCCAGCGCTCCCGGTAGTGCCGGATCAGCTCCGCGTAGGGGCCGATGGGGTGGGTGACGTTCGCGGAGAAGAGCGGGTCCCCGTAGCGCGCGGCGAGATCGACGGACTCCCGGCTGGTGGCGCTGCCGTGCCAGACGCGCAGCTCCCGCTGGTACGGCCGCGGCAGCACCTCCGCCCCGGTCAGGGCGGGGCGGAAGCGCGGCTCGGCGGTCACCTTGTCCTCGCGCCAGATCCGCCGGAACAGCTCGTAGCCCTCGGTGTTGCGCTCCCACTGGTCCTCGGGGGTCACCTGGAAGAGCTCCCGCTGCGCCGTGCCGTTGCCCTTGCCGATCATGAGCTCCAGCCGGCCGTCGCAGAGGTGGTCGAGGGTCGCGTAGTCCTCGTACGCGCGCACCGGATCGAGCAGGCTCAGGGTGGTGACGGCGGTGAACAGCCGGATCCGGCGGGTCACCGCGGCGATGTGGGAGAGGAGCACGGGTGGTGAGGAGGACAGGAACGGACGCTCGTGGCGCTCACCGACCCCGAACCCGTCGAAGCCGAGCGATTCCGCCAGCCTGGCGGCGGCCACGACCTCCCGGAACCGCTCGCGCGTGGGGGTGGGGGCACCCGTCACCGGGTCCGCGGAATCGGTGACGAGGGTGATGGCCAGAAACCTCACGGGGCCACCGCCGACCGGTCCGCCGAGTTCCGTTCCAAGCCGTCGGGCGCGACGACGAGAGGGAGTTCGGGCACGGGGAATTCCACCTTCCTGATCGGCCGTACGGGAAAAGGGAAAAGGCGCGGCGCCGCGCGGGAAAGATCTTTCCGTCGACGCTACGCCCGATCCGGGGCCCGTACAACGACAGGAACGTTAAGTGCATTTGGCAGGTATGTTGCCGGGGAACCGGACCGCCATGAAGAAGGGCCGCCGGCGCACGGTGAAACCGATCGATTCGTAGAGCCGGACCGCACCCGTGTTGGCCGCTGAGGTGTGCAGGAACGGCACCTCGCCCCGCTCCCGGATGCCCGCCGCCACGGCGCGCACCAGCCGGGTCGCCAGGCCCCGCCCGCGGTACCCGGGACGGGTGCAGACCGCGCTGATCTCGGTCCAGCCCGGCGGGCGCAGTCGCTCCCCGGCCATGGCGACCAGCCGCCCCCGGTGCCGGATGCCGAGGTAGGTTCCCAGCTCCACCGTGCGCGGCAGGAACGGTCCGGGCTTGGTGAGTTCGATCAGGGCGAGGATCTCCGGTACGTCGTGGGGCCCCAGGCGGACGGCCTCCGGCAGGGGTTCGGCGCGCAGCGAGGTGTCCACCAGCTGGACCCCCTCGACGGCGGCGACGGTCTCCCAGCCCTCGGGCGGGGTGAACACCCCGGCGAGCGAGGCGACCCGGCCGGGGCCGGTCAGCGCGGCCAGGTCGGCCCAGGACCGCGGATCGGCCGGATCGGCGAGGGCGGCGAAGGGTGCGACCGCCGGGTCGTACCGGGCGGCGCGGGACGCGCCGCGCGCGGCTGCGCCCGGGAGCTCGGCGAAGGCGGAGTGGGGGCCGGACAGGGACGCCCACGCCGCGTTGTCCAGCACGTGCGCGGGGAGCGCCGTCCGCGCTCCGTCGCCCGTGGAGGCGTTCACGGGGCGGTCTGCGGCAGGCCGGGCGGGTTCACCTCGGAGGTGGTGACGGCCTCGTTCGAGAGGTTCCAGGCGGCCAGCAGCTGCGCGTAGCGGCCGTTCCCGATCAGGTGGTTGACGGCTTCCGCCACCGGCTTGGCCAGGCCGCTGTCCTTCTTCGCCGTGGCGGCGATCAGCCCCTGGAGGCCCTCCCCGGCGCCGGAGAACGAACCGGCGTTGCGGGTGGGGGCGTTGCCGCCCGCGGTCTGCGTGATGTGGTAGGCGATGGACGGGTTCGGCCCGAAGCTGAGGTCGATCTTCCCGCCGCTCAGCGCCAGGTAGACGCTGTTGGGGTCGGGGAAGTACTTGACCTCGACGTCCTTGCCCTCGGACCGCAGTCTGGCCTGCCACTCGAGCAGGATCTTCTCCTGGTTGGTGCCCTTGCTGACCGCCACCGTCTTCCCCGCGAGGTTGCGGTAGTCGCCGCCGAAGTTCCAGGGGTTGTCCTTCAGCACCTCGAAGGCCAGGTTGTCCTTGCGGTAGGAGGCGAACTCGTACTTCTTCTTGCGTTCCTCGGTGACCGTGACGTTGGAGAAGGCCGCGTCGACCTTGCCGCTGTCGACGCCGACGAAGAGGTTCTCCCAGGTGGAGTTCTTGAACACGGGCTTCAACCCGAGGGTCGCGGCGACCAGGCGCCCGAGATCGGGCTCCGCGCCCGTGAGGGTCTTCTGGTCGGTGCCGACGTAGGCGAGCGGAGGGAAGCCGGCCGGCAGCGCGCCGACGCCGATGACCAGCTCGCCGCGGTCGCGGACCGCCTTGGGGAGCTGTGCGCGCAGGGACTCGACGACGGGGACGGACAGCTCGGTCTGCCGGGCGGCCCCGTTGGAGACGGCGCCGACGGTCACCTTCCCGGGGGCCGCGGCGTCGGCCTGCGCGTCGCCGCCGCAGGCGGTGAGCCCGGCGGCGAGGGCGGCGGTGGCGGTCGTCGCGCCGAGGCCCCGGACGAGTCTGGTGCGCAGGGTGGAGCGGCTTCGCATGGAGTTCCTTCGGGTTCGTGCGGACGGGGTCACGGGGCCGTCTCCTGCCGGAAGCGCAGCCGCAGGTCGCGCAGGCCGGCGCGGGCCCGCTGGAGCGGGGTGGGCGGCACGGCGCGCAGGGCGCCGCGGGCGTAGTGCCGTTCGACGTGGAACTGGACGGCGGAGACCAGGCTGGTGAGGATCACGTACCAGACGGTCGCCACCAGCAGCAGCGGCACCACGTCACCGGGATAGGTGCTGGCCAGGCTCTGCACCGAGCCGAACAGGTCGAGCAGGGAGACGTAGAAGACCAGGGACGTGGCCTTGAGCAGCCCGATCAGCTGGTTGACGTACGAGGGGACGATGGAGCGGAGCGCCTGGGGGAAGACGATCCGGGTGAACTGGCGGCGGCGGGGCAGCCCCAGGGCAGCCGCCGCCTCGTGCTGGCCCTGGTCGACGGAGAGCACGCCGGCCCGGACGATCTCGGCCGCGTACGCCGCCTCGCTCAGCCCCAGGCCCACCACCGCGACCACCATGTCGGTGGCCAGCCGCGATTCGTCGAAGGTGACGAAGGCGGGCCCGAACGGCACCCCGATGCTGAGGGCCGGGTAGAGGGCGCTGAGGTTGTAGAGGAAGATCAGGACGACGATCAGCGGCACGGAACGCAGCAGCCACACGTACGTCCAGCTCACGGACCGCAGCACCGGGTTGGCCGAGAGTCGGCCGAGGGCGATCAGGACGCCGCCGGCCAGACCGAGGACCGCGCTGTACACGGTCACCTGGAGGGTGATGAGCAGCCCGTCCAGAACGACCGGGCGCAGGAACCAGTACGCGAACCGGTCCCACTGGTAGAAGGGGTTGGTGATCAGCCCGTGGGCGGCCTGGGAGACCAGCACCAGCACGGCGGCGCCCGCCGCCCACCGCCCGGGGCGGCGCAGCGGGAGGACCCGCTCGGCCGTCTCAGGGGGGCCCGAGGGCCCGGCGGGCGCGGGCAGGAGCAGTGGTTCGGTCACAGGGCACTCCGGCTGCTTCGGTGAAGCGCAGTGGGGAAAAGCAGCCGTCATGCCGTCCGGGAGAGGCCGCCGATGTGGTTTCTGCGGCGTAAGCTAGGCAGCCCGGAGAAGGGGTGTCAACGGCCTCGATATCGGAATGCGTGAATGCGTCGGGCGATTTCATCCGCCGTACATATAACGCCTCTTGGTGAAATGAAAAGGCTTTCGGCCGATGTCGCCGCGCGAGGTGCCGCGGGCGTAATGGCGCTCCACGTAGTACTGGCCCGCGCTCAGCACGGTGGTGACGGCGACGTACCAGAGGGTGGCCACCAGCAGCAGCGGGATCACCTGGTAGTTCTGGTTGTAGACCAGCTGGACCGAGTAGAGCAGGTCGTGCACGGCCAGCACGCTGACGATGCTGGTGCCCTTCAGGGTGCCGATCAGCATGTTCCCGGCGGTCGGCACGATCGAGCGCATCGCCTGGGGCACGACGATCCGGCGCAGGGTGCGCCACCGGCTCAGGCCGAGGGCCTGCGCGGCCTCGGTCTGGCCGGGATCCACGGACAGTATCCCGCCGCGCACCACCTCGGCGGCGTACGCGCTCTCGTGCAGGGTCAGGCCGATGACGGCGGTGAGGGTCGGGCCGAGCAGGTTCACCGTCCGGACGCTGAACAGCTCCGGGCCGTACGGGATTCCGAGCCCGAGGGTGGGGTAGAGGGCGCCGATGTTGAACCAGAACAGCAGCTGCACCAGCAGGGGCGTGGAGCGGAAGATCCACACGTATCCCCAGCTCAACGTCCGCAGGACCGGGCTGTCGGAGAGCCGCATCACGGCGAGGACGGTGCCGGACAGGAAGCCGAGCACCATCACCACGGCGGTCAGCCACAGGGTCAGCAACAGCCCGTTCAGGACCGCGGAGGTGGTGAAGTACCGTCCCACCACGTCCCATTGGAAGGCGTCGTTGCGCAGGACGGAACGCACCGCCAGCGCGAGGACCAGGAGCGCGGCGGCGGCGGAGATCCGGCGGCCCACGCGCCGCCGCGGCACGATCCGCGGTGGTCCGGCCGTGGGGCCGGCGCCGGGTCCCGGCGCGGGTGTGGCGGTGGTGGCGGAGACGTCGGAAGGGGCGGTGGCCATGGGAGGCCCTCCAGTTCGAGGTATCGCGGCGTGGATGGGGTGGGTACCGGGACCCCGTGTCGTCACGCTCGCCGCGTCCCTCAACGCGGCCGGAACGGGCGCTCCGCGCGGGCGGGGGCCGTTCCGCCGCCGATCGTATGTGCCTGCGGCACGGCCCTGTCAACCATGCGCGGACCGGCGCCCGGGGCCGTCCGGGATCCGGGCCGTCGCTTGACGAAGACCATCGTGTACTGCTCAAGTAGTCGTATGAACGCCCATCAGCGCCTCGTCTCGCGCGGCCACATCGACTTCGGTCGGGTGTGGTCCGCGGCGTGTCGCGCCTGATGCGGCAGCGGGCTGCCTGATCGGCCCTTCCCTCCCTCGGTGACCCCGTCGCGGGCCGAGATCCCCTCGCGCACCACCACCAGCGCCGCACGCCGGCCCGGTGAGTCGTGCCCGGACGCGCGCTGCCCGCCGCCCGCTCTCCCCGATGCCCCGCGTCGTCACACCCGTACCCCTCCCGCGCGTCCGTGTGCCCGTCGGCCGCCGAACGAGCCGGCGTCCCCGCCCTCCCGCGCGCACACCACCGCCCCGCGAAAGGCCACTCCATGCCCGTGGAATTCCTCGGCATCGCCGCCACCAACGACGGCTCCGAGACCACCGCCCGATCCGGCGCCGCCTTCGACAAGGACTACACCCTCCGCCTCGCCCGGGCGCACGAGGAACACGGCTGGGACCGGGTGCTGTTCGCCTACGGCTCCGGATCCCCCGACCCCGCCCCGGCGGCCGCGTACGTCGCCGCCCGCCTGGACCGGCTCCAGCTCCTGCTCGCCCACCGGCCCAACGTCTCCTATCCCACCTACGCCGCCAAGACCTTCGCCACCCTCGACCAGATCAGCGAGGGCCGGCTGGCCGTCCACTTCATCACGGGCGGCAACGACCACGAACAGGGCCGCGAGGGGGACACCCTCACCAAGGACGAGCGCTACGCCCGCACCAGGGAGTACATCCGGATCGTCAAGAAGATCTGGACCACCCGCGAACCCTTCGACCACGAGGGCGAGCACTACCGCTTCCACGACTTCGTCAGCGACGTCTTCCCCGTGCGCCAGCCCCGTCCGGACGTCTCGTTCGGCGGCTCCTCACCCGCCGCGTACGCGGCCGGCGGCGCGGAGGCGGACGTCTACTGCCTCTGGGGGGAGCCCCTGGAGAAGACCGCGCAGCAGATCGACGCCGTGCGGGCGGCCGCCCGGGCGGCGGGCCGCACCGACGCCCCGCGCATCCAGGTCGCCTTCCGCCCGATCATCGCCCCGACCGAGGAACTGGCCTGGGAGAAGGCCCACCGCACCCTGGGCGCCATCCGCCGTCGGCGCGAGGCGGCCCCCGCACGACACCCCCGGGGCGGAGTCACGCAGACCTCCGCACCCCAGAACACCGGCTCGCAGCGGCTGATCGCCATAGCCGAGGCGGGGGAGCGGTACGACCGGGCGCTGTGGACGCCGACGGCCGCGGCCACCGGCGGCGCCGGCAACTCCAACGCCCTGGTCGGCACCCCCGAGACGGTCGCCGAGGCCCTGCTGGACTACTACGACCTCGGCGTCGACATCCTCTCGGCCCGCGGCTACGACCTGCTGGACGACGCCGTCGACTTCGGCCGGTACGTCATCCCGCTGGTCCGCGAGGAGGTCGCGAAGCGCGACGCGGCACGCGCGGCCGCGCACCCGCTGCCCGAGTCCCACCGGAGCGCCGCGGCGGTGCGGGCATGAGCTCCGCGCACCGCACACCCCCTTCCGCGAGGGCCGCCGCGGCACTCCCCGGCACCAGACCCCCCGCCCTCCGGCGCGCCGCCGCCACCCTCGCCCTCCTGCCCCTCCTGGCCCTGACCGCCTGCGGCGCCGGCGGCGCGGCCCCGGTGCCCGCGGGCGCCCAGGCGGCTTCCGGACCGGCCGACGACCCGGTGGCCGCCGTACGGACCGTGGACGCGATCGCCTCCCTGCTCCCCGCCGACGTCCGCCGGAGCGGCACCCTGAGGATCGGCAGCTCCATCGGCTCCCCGCCCTCCGCCTACTACCCGAACGGACAGGACAAGCCGCCCGCCGGCCAGGACATCGACATCGCCGACGCGGTCGCCAAGGTCCTCGGGGTGAGGCTGGAGCGGCAGGGGGCCTCGTTCGAGACGATCCTGCCCGCCCTCGGCAGCGGCAAGTACGACCTCGGCACGGGCAACTTCGGCGTCACGGCCGAACGCCTGAAGGCCGTCGACTTCGTCACCTACATCAACGACGGCCAGGGCTTCGCGGTCAAGACGGGCAGCACCCGGCTCACCACGCCGGTCACCGACCTCGTCCAGCTGTGCGGGCTGACCGTCGGCACCGGGGCGGGCACGACCTTCGAGAAGACCCTCACCGACCGGCAGGGCGTGTGCGCGGCCGCCGGCAGGAAGCCGTACGAGGTCAAGGTCTTCTCGGAACCCGGGGCCGTCACCACCGCCCTCCAGCAGGGCCGGATCGACGTCGTCATGTCGACGATCAACGGCCTGCGCCACCAGGCCGCGCAGCCCGCGGCCCGCACCACCTTCCTGGGCGAGTACCACCGCCTCGACGTCGGCTTCGCCTTCAAGAAGGACTCCCCGCTCACCCCGGCCGTCCAGGCGGCCGTCAACGAGCTGGTCAGGAACGGCACTTACGCCGCGATCCTCAAGAAGTGGGGCACCACCGCCTCCGCGATCGAGACCTCGCAGATCAACCCGGCCGAGCACACGTGAGGAGAGAGCCCGTGAACGACGTCATGGTGGACGTGCGCGCAGTCCACAAGAGCTTCGGACCGCTGGAGGTGCTGCGCGGCATCGACCTGACGGTCAGGGCCGGCGAGGTCACCGTCGTCCTCGGCCCCTCCGGCTCGGGGAAGTCCACCCTGCTGCGCACCATCAACCACCTGGAGAAGGTCGACCGGGGCTGGATCAGCGTGGACGGTGACCTCATCGGCTACCGCAGATCCCGGGGCAGGCTCTACGAGCTGAAGGAGAAGGAGGTCCTGAGACAGCGCACCCGCATCGGGTTCGTCTTCCAGAACTTCAACCTCTTCCCGCACCTGACCGTCCTGGACAACCTGGTCGAGGCCCCGGTCTCCGCGCTGGGCCGCCCGCGGCCGGAGGCGGAGGCGACGGCCCGCCGGCTGCTCGGCCGGGTCGGCCTCTCCGACAAGGCCGACGCCTATCCCCGGCAGCTGTCCGGGGGCCAGCAGCAGCGCGTGGCCATCGCCCGGGCACTCGCCCTCGAACCCAAGGTGCTGCTGTTCGACGAGCCGACCTCGGCGCTCGACCCGGAACTGGTCGGCGAGGTCCTGGACGTGATCAAGGACCTCGCCCGCACCGGAACCACCATGATCGTCGTGACGCACGAGATCGGGTTCGCCCGGGAGGTCGCCGACACCGTCGTCTTCATGGACGGCGGAACCGTCGTCGAACAGGGCCCGCCCGCCTCCGTGCTGGACGACCCGGCCCACCCGCGCACCCGTGCCTTCCTCTCCAAGGCCGTCTGAGCGCCCGCGACGCGGACCGGCCCGCCGGCCGCGGGGGCCGACGGGCCGGTCCGGCACGCCGTCGAGGAGCGGGGGCCCGCGGGTCAGCGCTTGGAGATGCGGACCACTCCGGTTTCGGTGCCCTGGTAGAGGGTGCCGTCCGGGGAGGCCGTCCCCCGCATCTGGAGCGGGTTGTAGACCAGCCCGATGCCGAGGAAGGAGCTGCTGAGCTGCGCGCCGGTGGCCGGGTCGACGACGGCGTGGTGGTACTGGGCGAAGGTGTTCAGGCCGGCGCTGCCGGTCGGCCCGGTGACGGAGACCGTGTAGATCTTCCCGTCGGCCAGGGAGAGCCGGGGCAGCGCCGCCGACTTGACCGGGCTGTTCCACACCACCGAGCAGCCCGTCCCCTCGGCGTTGACGTCGATCCGGCTGAGACCGCCGTCGAAGTTCGCGGAGGACGGCCGGCTGGCCGGGGCGCCCTCGGGCAGGGCCGGGTAGGGGTAGCCGTAGGTGTTGGTGACGAAGACGCTGCGGCCGGAGGCGATGACGGCGTCCTCGGTGCCGCTGCGGGCGTACTGGGTCAGCACGGGGATCCGGCACACCGGCTCCGGTCCGCCGGCGGCCCGGTAGACGAGCAGGTTCGCGTGGGGGTCCGCGTTGTCGACGATGGTGACGTACTCGGTGCCGCGCTCCGGGCCGAAGAAGGCGGGGGTGGTGCCCGTGCCCCAGCTGAGCTGCCCGGGCTTGCGCGCCGGACCCCGGTCGTAGGGGGCCCGCCACTCCACGACGGGGGCGCCGTCGGGGGCGGCGGACAGGAGGTAGAGGGCGTGGTCGGTGGCGACGGCCGTGCGGCCGGGGACGGTGGAGATGCTGTTCTGGACGCCTTCGCCGGTGCTGATGCCGCGTACCGTGCCGGTGGCGGTGTCGACGGTCCCGATCACCCCGCCGCTGGTGGCGAACCAGACCCTGCCCTCCCAGTCCGGGGTCAGGCCCACGATGTCGTCCCCGGCGGGGACCGCGTCGCCCAGCGGGGTGGACTGGTCGATGCGCAGCTCCCATCCGGACGCGGTGCGGTGGTGGCCCACGCGGACGAGGGTGTTGCTCCCGTCGACGACGACCAGGCGGTCCACGTTGTCCAGGTAGGCGTAGACGCCGCCGAAGAGGCTGCCCTTGGGCAGGGCGAGCGAGGCGAGGTCGGCCCCGGTCTTGGGGTCGAGGAGGTGGACGGTCGGGGTCCGGCCGAAGATGGTGGTGCACAGGGCGATCACGTACCCGTCGCCGCCGACCACGACGGTCGGGCAGGCCGAGGCCAGCGCCGTCCGGGAGTAGTCGATGGCGGAGGTGCCCGGCCCGGGAGACGCGGTGGTGCCGCTGGAGGCGCTGTCGCCGTGCATCGTCGCGGCGCCGTTGGCCGCGGTGAACGGGTTCTGCGGTGCCTGCGGGCCGAACGGAGAGACGGGGGCGGGGGCGGGGGTCGCGGCCGAGGCGGGGGCCGCCGTCAGGCCGCCGGCGCCGAGGGTCATCGCGAGGGAGAGGGCGAGCGCGGCGAGGCGCCCGCGCGTGGGCGGGGAGAACGGCATCAAAGGGTCCTCGGGACTGAAGAAGAGTGAACGAAGGGCCGCACGGCGGACGGTGCGGCGGCGTGAGCGGAGCTGGCCGCGGTGTGCGCGTCGGGGTGGGTGCCCGGCGCCGCGCGGCCGGCCGGCACGGCGGCGGCCGAGGGTGCGGCCGGGCCCTCGGTCCCGGCTGGCGATCGCCCCCGGAACGGCTCTGACGTGGACGTTAGCCGCTGTCCGTACGCTCCGGATCTTTCCGGGGCCGCCCGCCACGGCCTGTTCATCCTGTTCACGTTCCCGCAGCACGCGGGCAACACGGGGGCCGGCCGGCCCCCGCGGCGCCGCACCGTCTAGGTCTCCCGCCTCGCCGGTGCGCGAACGGGAGCTCCTCAGCCGCGCATGGTCCGCGCCAGCCGCCCGCGCAGCCGGGCGAACTCGGGCGAGGCCCGCAGCGCCGGGACGTCCGTGCCCGGTTCCCGGGGCAGCCCCACCGCGAGCTCGGCCACCACCCGGCCCGGCCCCGCCGCCATGACCAGTACCCGGGACCCCAGCAGGACCGCCTCCTCGGCGGAGTGGGTGACGAACAGCACCGTCGTGCCGAGCCGCCCGGCCAGGGTCCGCACCTCCTCCTGGAGCCGCTCCCGCGTCAGGGCGTCGAGCGCGGCGAACGGCTCGTCCATGAGCAGGAGTTCGGGCTCCGCCGCCAGGGCCCTGGCCAGCGCCACCCGCTGCTGCTGGCCGCCCGACAGCTCCCACGTCCGCCGGCCCGCCATGCCGGGAAGCCCCACCCGCTCCAGCAACGCGGCGATCCGGCTCGGCCGTTCGGCGCGCGGCACCCCGAGCCGGGCCAGCGCGAAGCCGAGGTTCCCGCCCACCGTGCGCCAGGGGAACAGCCGGGGCTGCTGGAACACCACCCCGGTCCCCGCGCCCGGCCGGGGGAGTTCGCCCCGCACCCGTGCCCGTCCCGAGGACGGCCGTTCGAAGCCCGCGACCACGCGCAGCAGGCTGGTCTTGCCGCAGCCCGACGGCCCGACGAGGACGACGAACTCGCCGGCGGTGATGCGCAGGTCCACGCCCTCCAGCGCCGTGACCGGCTGCCTGGCGGATCCGTACCGGACGCGGACGCCCGCGAGGTCGACGACCGCCTCCCGGGCCTCCGCCGGCTCAGTTCGCGGCACGGCCGAGCTCCTCCACCGCGAGCGCCCGGCCGAATACCGCCTCGTCCGGCACGGAGTCGACCGCCTTCTGCCCCTTGAGGAACACGGCGGCGTCGTGCAGGTTCGCCGCCAGCCTGCCGGGGGCGCCCGGGGTGCCCAGGTAGTCGGGACCGGCCTGCTCCTTCGCGCTGAGCAGCACCAGCTGCGACAGCTGCCGCTTGGCCTCCTCCGCCGGAAGGCCGAGTTCGGCCCCGATGGACCTCGCGGCCTCGTCGGGCGCCGTGCGGGCCTGCGCGACGGCCGCGTCCTCGGCCTTGAGCCAGGCGGTGACCACCTCCGGGTGCTTGGCGGCGAAGGCGTTCGTGACCACGCCCAGGTCGGCGGTGGGCTTGCCCTGCCCGGCCAGTTCACGGCTGGTGACGAGGACCTTGCCGTCCTTCGTCAGCTCGCTCAGCGTCGGCGTCCACACGTAGGCGGCGTCGATGTCCCCCCGCTTCCACGCGGCGAGCGCGTCCTGCGGCTGGAGGTCGACGGTCTGCACGGCCGACGGTTCGACACCGGCGGCGGCGAGCGCGGCGAGCAGCGAGTAGTGGGCGGTCGATCCGAAGGGCGTGGCCACCTTCCTGCCCGCCAGCTCCTTCACGGAGCCGATCCCGGCTCGGGCGACGAGCGCTTCGTTGTCCCCGATCAGGTCGTGGATCCACACCACCTTGTACGGGATGTCCAGCGGTGCGGACAGGCCCTTGGTGACGGGGCTCGACCCGGCCAGGCCCAGATCGACGGCCCCGGCGATGACGGCCGTGTTGACGTCGCCGCCGGAGTCGAACTTCACCCACTTCACGTCCACGTCGGGGAGCGCCTTCTCCAGGAGCCGCTGGTTCTTCACCACCAGGTCGGCGTTGGGTATCGCCTGGTAGGCGATCCGTACGGTGGTCCGCCCGGCCGAGCCGGCACCGGAGCCGCCGCCACCTCCGCAGGCGGTGGCGGCGGTGGTGGTCAGGGCGACGGCCGCGGCGAGCAGGAGGGTGCGGCGGGACGGGCGAGCAGGCATGGACGGACTCCGGTCTGAGGTGGGGCGAGGCGAAGGCGGGAAGAGGGCAGGGGGAGGAGGGGTGCGGGTCATGTGCGGCCGCGCCACGGCACGCCGATCCGCTCGGCGATCCGCAGGAGCGTGTCCAGTGCGATCCCGGACAGGCCGACGGCGAGGATGCCCGCGATCACCAGCGCGGTCTGGTTGTAGCGCTGGGCGTCGCGGATCATGCCGCCGATGCCGGGCACGCCGTTGACGGTCTCGGCCGCCACGACCGAGGTGTAGGCGACGCCGACGGCGATGCGGACGCCCGTGAGGATCTCGGGCAGGGCGGACGGCAGCCGCACGGACAGCAGCAGCGCCACCGGTCCCGCCCCCAGGGCGCGTGCCGCCTCGACGAGTTGTGCGGGGACCGTGCGTACCGCCGCCGCGGTGGCCGCGGCGATCGGCGGGAGGGCCGCGATCACCAGGAGCCAGATCTTCGGGGCCTCGTCGATGCCGAACCAGATGACGAGCAGCGAGAGGTACGCGAGCGGAGGCAGCGTCCGCAGGAACGTCACCGCCGGTTCCAGGACGACGGCCAGCGGTCGGACGGTACCGATCAGCAGGCCCAAGGGCACTCCGGCCAGCACGGCGTACGCGGAGCCGGTGGCGATCCTGCCCAGGCTCGCGCCCAGGTGCTCGATGAGGAGGTGGCCGCCGTAGCCGCGGACCCCGTCGTGGACGGTGGAGGCGAGGACGAACTGCCGCCAGACCTCGGCGGGGGAGGGGACCAGGACCCGGGGCCAGATCCCCGCGGACACCACCGCCTGCCAGGCGGCCAGGAGCACGACGAGCGCCAGGGTCCGCAGCGCGCCCCGGCGCAGCGCCTCGCGCAGGCCGGCGTACCGGGGGGAGGCGGCCGGTGCCGGATCCGGGTCGGCCGGCGGGAGACGGTCCGGTTCCGCGGTCGTCTGCGTGAGGGCCGTCATGCGGCGCCCGCTCCCGTCAGGGCGCGCAGGCGCGGGGCCACTTCCTCGCCGACCCGGTACGCCTCTTCGAGGTGCGGGTAGCCGGAGAGGACGAACTCGTCGATGCCCAGGGCGCGGTACTCGGCGAGGCGGCCGGCCACTTCGTCGTGCGAGCCGACCAGTGCGGTCCCGGCGCCCTCGCGGACCAGGCCGATGCCCGCCCACAGGTTCGGCGCGACCCGCAGGCGCGCGGCGTCCGCGACCCCGCCGTGCAGCGCCGTCATCCGGGCCTGCCCGGTGGAGTCCATCGCCGCGAACCGCTCTTGGCTGGCCCGGACGGCCCCGGAGTCGAGCCCGGCGAGGATCCGGTCCGCCTCCGACCAGGCCTCGGCGGAGGTGTCCCGGCTGATGACGTGCAGCCGCAGCCCGAACCGCAGGGAGCGGCCGACCGCAGCGGCCCGCTCGCGCAGCCGGGCGACGCGCACGGCGACGGCGGCGGGCGGCTCGCCCCACAGCAGCTGTACGTCGGCCCGGCGTGCGGCGACCTCCTCCGCGGCGGGGGACGCCCCGCCGAAGTAGAGGGGCACCGGGTGGGCCAGGTGCGGATCGGTCAGGCGGGCGCCCTCGATCCGCAGGTGGGCCCCGTCGTGATCGGCCGTCCCGCCGTCCAGCAGGGTGCGCAGGACCGTCATCACCTCTTCGGTCCGGGCGTAGCGAGCGTCGTGCTCCAGCCGGTCCCCGTACGCGCGCTGTTCGGCGGGATCGCCGCCTGTCACCACGTTCAGCGCGAGCCGGCCGCCCGCGAACCGGCGGAAGGCGTCGGCCTGTTGGGCGAGCAGGGTGGGACTGGCGAATCCGGCGCGGAACGCCACGAGGAAGTGGATGCGGGTGGTGTGCTGTGCGAGCGCGGCGGTGAGGATCCAGGGGTCCACGCAGCCCAGGCCCACGGGCGTGAGCAGCGAGTGGAAGCCGGCCTGTTCGGCGGCCCGTGCCACCTGGGCCAGGTAGGGGATGTCCGCGGGCCGCCGGGTGGCGGCCCCGGTACGGCCTTGGACGGCGGTGACACCGCCGGGGTCGCGGCCGTCCCCGCCGGTGGGCAGGAACCAGTGGAGCAGGAGGGGGTGGTGCGGCATGGGAGGACCTCGTCGACGCGGCGGCATGACACGTGCAGTCGGCCATCGCAGGATGGTGACACGTGTACACGCGCGGGAGGGGAGCGTGGTGGAACGCGCGGGAGCGGGCTGTGGCCCGTGCGACGTCAGATGTGGCGGATCAGCGGATCAACAGCCGGACGCACGGGAGGCGGCGACCCGACACAGCATGGTCGACACACGCAGCAGATCCACGTGACGACGCGATACGAGTTCGGGGGCCATGGCCGCATCCTGTCGGCGGGTCCGGCGGCACGCAAGCACCGTCCGAATATTGGACGATTTCATTCCGAATCACGGACGGGCCATGCGTGATACGGGGAGTTGTTGCCGCACCGTGTCGCGTTCGTGGCAGTCGGGTGAGTTCCCGGGCGAGGGCGCCCCCGACCCCCGCTATCCCTGGCAGAGTGCCTCACCTCCCCCACCTGCCGTCTCCTCGTGGAGACGCCCGCCTCCCCTTTCTCCTCCCTCCCCCCTCCCCAAGGACGCGTTCCGCCATGACCGTTCCCCGCGCAGTGGCAGTCGCGGAGGCGCAGCCGCGCCTCGGCGAGCTGACCGTCGTCGACGTCCGCACCCCCGGCGAGTTCGCGACCGGCCATCTGCCGGGCGCCCTCAACGTGCCCTTCGACCGGCTCGCGCAGAGCGCACCGGAACTGAGGGAGGCCGCCGAAGGCGGCCCCCTCCTCGTCGTGTGCGCCTCGGGGGCGCGCTCGGACAAGGCCGTCACGGAGCTGGCCGTCCACGGCATCGCCGCCTCCGGTCTCACCGGAGGCACCCGCGCCTGGACGGACGCCGGCCACCCGCTGGAGCGGCCCGCTGGGCCCACGCGGGCCGTCTGGGCGCTGGAACGGCAGGTCCGCCTCACCGCGGGCGGCCTCGTGCTGACCGGCCTCCTCCTCGGAGAGCTCGTACACCCGGCCCTGCGGCTCCTGTCGGCGGCCGTTGCCGCGGGCCTGGTCTTCTCCGCCGTCACCGACACCTGCGGCATGGCGGTCGTCCTGGGCAGGCTCCCTTTCAACCGCCGCGGCGCACGGCCCGGGGTGTGAGCGCGGCCCCCGCAGGTGTGAGGAGCCAGGGCGGAAGGGGCCCCGTCAGCACGGAGGACGGCGCCTCCCGGGACCCCTACGCCGCGTACGGCCTGCCTGCCGTCCGTTGAGCTCCTTTACCGTTACAGAGTGCGACGTGTCGCTTGGGGGCGGTTCGGGGATACAGGGCCTCCTCAGCCGCTACCGGCTGCGGCGTTCCTGTGCCGCGGCCGGCGCCGCCACCGGCTCCGTGGCCGTGGGGTGGACATGGCCAGTGCCGTCTCCAGCGCGTTGCGGGTGCTCAAGGTGTGCGTGTGCTCGTCGCCCAGGACGCGGGCGCGGTCGTCGAGGGTGCGGCGCAGCAGGTCCATGGCCTCGGCCTGCTCACCTGCACCGGTCAAAGCGAGAGCGAGGTTGTGGCGACTGGCAAGGGTGTCCGGGTGTTCGGGGCTCAGGACGCGGGTGCGGTCCTCCAGGGTCCGCCGGTGGATGCGCACCGCTTGTGCGTGCTGGCCCATCCCGTCCAGCGCGAGACCGAGGCTGTCCCGGCTGGCCAACGTGTGCGGATGCTCGTCGCCCAGAACGCGGGCGTGGTCGTCGAGCGCCTGCCGCAGCAGCTCGATCGCTTCCGTCTGCTCACCCGCCCTGGTCAGGGCGCCGGCGAGGTTGTGGCGGCTGAGCAGGGTGAGGTGGTGCTCGGGGCCCAGGACGCGGATGCGGTCCTCCAGGGTCCGCCGGTGGATGCGCACTGCCTGTGTGTGCTGGCCCATCCCGTCCAGCGCGAGACCGAGGCTGTCCCGGCTGGCCAGGGTATGGGGGTGCTCGGAGCCCAGGACGCGGGTACGGTCGTTGAGGGTCTGCCGCAGCAGACCCACCGCCTCGGCATGCTCACCCGTCCCGTCCAGAGCGCATGCGAGGTCGTTGCGGCTGGTCAAGGTATCGGGGTGATCGGGGCCCAGGACGCGGGCGCGGTCCTCCAGGGTCTGCCGGAGCAGGCGTATCGCCTCGGCCGGCTCTCCCATTCCGAACAAGGCATTGCCCAGGTCGTTGCGGCTCGTCAAGGTGCCGGGGTGCTCGGGGCCCAGCATGCGGGTCTCGACCTCGAGGACCCGTTCGTGCAGCAGGCGCGCCGCACCGAAAGCGCCGGCCTTCTGCAGCACCTGCGCCAGCGTGTTGAGAGTGGTGCGGTGGTGCGCGGCGGTGTGCGGGTCCGCGTAGTCGAGCAGCAGTGGCAGGTGGGGGGCGAGGAGCACGGCTGCGGGCCAGCCGGCGCGCCCGCGCTGGTCGGCCTCGTGCACAGCCGTGGTCAGCCGCTCGGCAAGGGCCCGGTGCCACACGGCGAGATCGGAGGTCTCGGCCGCGAGGGCGACAGCGTTGATCTCTCGGATCAGGGGGTGCAGCACCACCTGCGCCCCTTCACTACTGCCCGACGTCGGGGCGGCGCTGCCGGGTGAGTGGGGCAGGCCGAGGAGACCGTAGCGGTGCAGACCGGCGAACGCGGTGTCCAGGGCCGCCGCGGTGACGTCGTGTCCGGTGACGGCGGACAGCAGGTCCGGGGTGATCAGGGACAGCGGGACGGGGGCCCCAGCCAGCAGGGCCAGCAGTCGCAACAAGGGACGGGCCAAGGCGTCGCCCTCCCCGGCGAGCTGGTCCAAGGACACCTCCCAGGTGTGCCGCACCATGGCGCGGGCGACCTGCGGATCGGAGGCATGCGGGTGCGCCGATCCCAACAGGGACCGCAGTTCCTGGTCCAGGGCCTCGAGGTAGGCGGGAAAAGTGCGGTAGCGGCTGGTGGGTCCGGCCACATAGGTACCGGCCGCGTGCAACGCCAGTGGGAGCCCGGCCAGTCGCGCCGCCAGCTCCCGGGCCTGCTCGGCGGTGCCGGCCCCGGGAGCAGCGTCGAGCAGGACCTGCCCCGCAGGTAGCACCGGCAGCGGTTCCAGTGGCAGCAGCCGTGCGCACGGACCCCAGGTCTGCTCGCTGCCATCCCGGCTGGTCACCACCAGCAGGCCCCGGCCGTGAGGACGGATCCAGCCGCGGTAGTCGGCCACCGGCTCCCCGGCCGGGCCGATCTCGTACGGCTCGTCGGCGTTGTCCACCACCAGCAGCCACCGCGGCACCCGGCCCAACTGTCGCCAGACCACGTCCGGCAGGCTCGCCTGCCCCGCTCGCGCGGCCTCCAGCTCGGCCTCTGGCAGGCCGCAGGCCAGCGCCGCCTGCACCATCTGCTGCGCCAGCTCGGCACCGTCGCTCCAGCGCACCCAGAACACTCGCCGGCCCGCCGCCTCCGCCTGGGTGGCCAGTTGCGCGGCCACCGTCGTCTTGCCCATGCCGCCGGCCGCGCACAGCACCGCGAACCGGCCTCGTGGCCGCCGAAGCATGCCTGCCAGCACGGCGAGTTCTCCCTCACGCCCCCGTACGCGCTGAACATGCGGGGGGCGTAACGAAGCCTGTCGGCCTCGGGCCGGACGGCTCAGCGGTGCCGGCCGCGCCGGGAGCCCGGGTGCGGCATCCAAGTGCCGGCCCCACAGCGACAGCCCGATGCCGACCACCACCAGCACGGCGAACACCGGCCAGATCACCCACGCCCGCGCCGCCCAGCCAGGCACCGCGTCACTGGCGTAGTTGGTCACCGGCCCCAGCACAGCCGCCACCAACGCGGCCCCTCCCGCTACCGCCGACCCGGCCCACGCACCCCGCCTGCGCCCCACGGTCCGCCACCCCCGTCCACCGTCCTCAGGATGCTCTCGCCTGGATCAGGTTCACGGAAGAGTGCGGGTGGTCACGGCTCGGGCGGCAGCATTGCTCCGGTTCAGCGGCCGGATGCCGCAAGGCCGAGCGCCCCTCATGGTGCCGAAGGTGGGCCCCCACCCCTGGACGGCAGGGAGCCGGACAAGTGCAGGCAGGGCGCCCCCGTCCACGGGGCCGCCCTCCCCGTTTCGGACGCTGATTACGGCTTGCGTCCGCACCACGCCACGAGGCGGTCGATGGCCGGCGCCTCCGCGTCGACGTCCACCGCGGCCCCGAACGGAGCGTCGTCACGCGGCCCGGCGGGCAGCCCGCGCCTCATGGCGGCGTACGCGACGGCCACAAGTTCGGGGTCCCAGTCGGGGCGCTGGCCGGTCGCGGTGGCGACGTCCCAGGTGTGCACGGTGAATTCCGAGGTCCAGACGGCCGCGGCCGCAGCACCCGGAAGGCTGCCGAACGGCAGTGTCAGGGTCCGGCCCAGGATCTCGGGATCCGCCCACGCCGCCTCGACCTCACGCACCGCGGCGTCCCACGCCGCTTGCCATTCGGTGTCCTCCAGGTCGTCGGCGAGCGTAGGGAGGCTCGCCACGTCACCGCCGCGCCCGGCGAGGGCGATCCGGCGCAGGACGGCGACGAGGTGTCCGGCCAGCCGCCGGACGGTGAATTCGGTGCAGGGCGTGGGCCCGTCGAGCTGCTCGGGCCGGACTGCGGCGACGGTGCGTCCCGCCAGCGCGATCGCCTTCAGCAGGCCCTTGCGAGGGTCGTCGGTGGTGTCAGGGGTGACGGTGGGCTGCGGGGTGTTCTCGTTACGGGTCATGACTTCATCCTGAAAGCCAAACAGGTCATCCTCTGGCCACTTTCCCACAGAGAATGGTCGGCATGAGAGCCGATCGCCTGGTGGCGGCCCTGCTGTTCCTCCAAACGCGCACCCGTGTGACCGTGGCCGAGGTCGCCGCCGAACTCGAAGTGTCACCACGGACCGCACGCCGCGACCTGGAGGCCCTGTCCACCGCGGGCATCCCCGTCTACGCACAGCGTGGCCGCGGCGGCGGCTGGTCGCTGGTCGGCGGCGCCCGTACGGACCTCACGGGGCTGACCGCCGAGGAGATCCGGGCGCTGTTCCTGCTCGCGGGCCCTTCCTCAACCACACCCGAACTCCGTACGGCACTGCGCAAGTTGGTGCGTGCGCTGCCCGCCCCCTTGCGTGCAGGCGCCGAGGCCGCGTCGCGGGCCGGCCTCACCGACGGTACGGACTGGTCGCGCGCCGAGGTCACGGCCACCGGGCCGCACCTCGACGCGCTCCGACGGGCCGTGGTGGAGGGGATCCAGGTGCGGCTGGGGTATGCCGGGCCCGGCAAGCCCGTCGGCGTGCGGACCGTCCACCCGCTCGGCCTCGTGGCCAAGGCGGGCCGCGACTATCTCGTCGCCGAGACGGAACGGGGCTTGCGCACCTTCCGGCTCAGTCGCGTCACCTCGGTCGAGGCGACCGGCGAGCCCGTCGTACGACCGCCCGGCTTCGACCTTCCCACCGTCTGGCGTTCGTTCGCCGCACGCTTGGAGGAGCGGCTGTACGCGGCGACGGTCCGGGCCCGGGCCGAGCCGGGCGCCATGGCGATCCTGGAGCGGCTGTTCGACGGGCGCCTTCGGGTCGGTCCGGTGCTCCCCGACGGGTGGACGGAGATACGGGTGGACGGGCCGACGCCGGAGGTCGTCGCGACACAGCTGGCCGGGCTGGGGGCACGCATCGAGGTGCTGGACCCGCCGGAGGCGAGGCAGCGGCTCGCACGCCTGGCGGTTGAGCTGGCGGGCGTGTACGGACCGCCGGGCTCTGTGTGAGCAACAGGCAGCGGAGGCGGAGCGGGGGGCCACAGTCCCTGCTCGTGGATGCCGCCCCAGGTGACGTGCTCGCCGTTACCCGTCGTGCTCGCCGTCGATCACGACAGGTGACGTGCTCGCCGTTACCCGTCGTGCTCGCCGTCGATCACGCGCTCGACTCCCGGTCTGATCCGTCAAGCGGTTCTCCACGGCGTCGTGCGCGGACCCGGCACACGCGCTTCACCGTCACCGCTGCCGGGAGACCGGCCAGGAGAAGGGACAGCCCCACCGGGAGCACCCCCGCCCACACCGTCGGTGAGACGTACGCGGTGCCGGATGGACCGTCCACCAGCCGCGCGCGGACCGGTTGCGCATCGATGTCGCCCTCGACGGGGACCTCCAACGACGAGCCGCCACCATCCGGGGCGAAGGCGCCCCAGCAGAACGTCGACGTTCCGGCGCTGGCCACCGTGTTGTCGTATGTCCGGCAGTCGGCTTCGGTCACGGTCCCGTACTCACCCCACAGGGCCGCCCGCAGCTCCGCGGTGAAGTTCGTCAGTACGACGTAGGCCAGAAACAGCCCGACCAGACAGCCCAGCGCCAGCCAGGGAGCGGGTCCGACCTGCTCCGACCCGCTCCTTTGCCCGTCCACAGCGTCCCCCCGCCCCTCCCACCTCGGATCGCCGACGGACCCCCATGGTGACCGATCCGAGGTGCCCTCGGAAGCCCCCATGACGTGCCGGTGAGCTCCACGAGCGCCGTAGAACGGCACCCGACCGTCACCCTGCGCGGCAACGTGGCCGGTCACTACGATCGAGCCGTCCGCCGGAGGGCCGGTACAGGCCGCACGACGCCAGTATGGCGTTCATGCCCCAGACGGTCGGCGCCGGCCTCTTCGTCGCGACGGCCCGGAAGGCGAACCCGGTCGTCGACGAGCCGCTGCGGATCCTACGCAGCGCAGGCCGGCTCCGGCGCGTCTCCGCAGGTTCTTTCCGCCTAGGAAAGAACCTGCTACTTTCCTCATGGGAAAGTACTCGGAAATCGATGACCACGGATGCCACCCATGACCCCTCATGACGCCCAGACCGCCCTCAACGCCATACAGCACCGTCAGGAGCAAACGTTCGACGAGTACATGCGCCACGCCTACTCCCGCCCGTATCTGATCGTTTCGGCGCTCGGCCTGTTCGTCGTGTGCTCGTCCTTCGATCTGCCGAACCCGTGGAACACGCTTGCGGTCCTCGTGGGCAACGCCCTTGCACTGGGCGGCCTGTTCGTGCACCAGCGCCGGGCCGCCGTCCGCCGCAAACTCGCCGCTCCGGAGGCGCTGTTCTACGCGGTCGCCGGGATGGCCCTGCTCGCGTTCTTCTGGACGGCGGCGATCACCGCCTACTTCCTCGGTCTCCCGGCACGGCACACGTTGGCCGCGGCGGCCACCGCACTGGCGGCCGTGGCGGCCTCGTACGCGTTGCGCCCGTTCGCCGAGAACGTGATCCGCAGGAAGGGCCAAGGCTGATGGACCCCGACTTCGACGAGTTCCTGCACGTCCCGGCACGGCTCTCGGTCGTCGCACTGCTGGCCCCGGCCGACTGGGTGGACTTCGGTTTCGTCCGGGACACGGTGGGCACCAGCGACTCGGCGCTGTCCAAGCAGGTCACCGCGTTGACGGACGCGGGGTATGTCGAGGTCCGAAAGACCCGGAGCCGTACCGGACGGCACACGCACCTACGCCTGACCCCCCACGGGCGCCAGGCATTCCTACGGCACGCTTCGGCGCTGGAGAGGATCGTGGCGGCGGCGCGGAGACCCGTGGAATGACGGGACGTCCGGGCCCGGGTCACGACTGTCCAACGCCCTCCGCGGATGCGGCGAAGCTCACCCTCACCGCGACCACGGCCCCCGAGGCACTCAGGTCGGCGTACACGGGGAAGTACCCGTCGCCCCAGCTGGTCATCGCGCAGAGCAGCCGGGCCTCGCCGATGTCCACCGTTCCGGATCCGACGTCGGAGGCCCGGACTTGTCGCATGATCTGCCAGTGATGCGAATGGGGACGGAAGTCCACCACCATGCGCCGTCCGGCTTCCTCCCTCCAGCTCTCCACGGCGTCGGCCTTCTCCCAGGCCTCCTCCAGGGGCAGCCCGGCCCATCCGCGGATGCCGTCCTCGCCCGGTTCTCCCAACTCCGGTGCCGAGAACACCGCGGCCGCCTCCTCTGCCGCGGCGCCCCAGAACGCGACGTCCGCCAAGCCGTCGACGGGCCGGTGGTGCTGCCAGGCGTTCAGGGCGCCCACATCGCCGAAGAGCACCCGCGCCCAGTCGATGCCGATGTCGCCCAGCCGTACGGATGACTCCGCTTCGGCCCGGCTCACCCGCACCGACATCTCCGACCAGCGCGGCCCGATGCCGTCGCCGAAGTCGACCCGCGAAGCACACACCGGCAGACGTCGATCGGTCGGTACGCCTCCCACCGCGACGACGGGGACCCCGAACATCACGAAGCCCCCACCGCCTTCCGCCGCCGCACGGCGCGCGCGTCGGGCATGCGGTTCGCGGCCCGGCAGCGCCGCCAGACGGGCGTCCAGGCCCGCGGTCCGGCACTGCTCGTCGAACATCGACTCAAGCTGCGCCGCCCGGGAGGCGGGAATGTCGTGGAGCATGCTGCCCGGCTGACGGTCGAAGGTACGGGCGGCGGCCGAGGCGTCGGGGCCGACCACGGCGAAGTCGACCGAATTGAGCACGTCGGCAACCATCGCCGGGTCGTTCACACCCAGCAGAGCCGGATCGATCTCCGCTGGCGACCGCTCCCCGCTCCACACCCCCAGCTGGCCGCCGTCGACGACGATCAGGGTGCCCGACGGGCAGCTGATCTCTCCCAGCCTGCGGATCTCTTCCATGGCGCGCGAGTCTACGGCCGGCCCCCCGACCGTCAGCGGCCAGGGCCGTGGCGCTCCGGGTGACCCCGGCCGTGCTGCCGGACTCGTGTGCGGCAGCTCTGGATCACCAGACCGTGCCGAAGAACCGCGTCCACCAGCTGGGCCGCACCGCGATGTGTTCCATCCTGCTGGGCCCGTCGTAGTCGCTCTCCAGCAACTCCTCGGGGACGCTCGTGTAGCCGAGGTCAGCCAGCGCCCGCCTCACGGTGGCGAGGTCGCCGAGGTCCAGTGCCCTCTCCTCGTGGGCCTCGTCCGTGCCGAGGAATGCCCCCGGATTGTCGGCGCAGACCTCGGCGAGGGGGTTGAACTTGCTCACGCA
The DNA here is from genome assembly GCF_042884105.1 of Streptomyces sp. NPDC058157. Lineage (NCBI taxonomy): Bacteria > Bacillati > Actinomycetota > Actinomycetes > Kitasatosporales > Streptomycetaceae > Streptomyces > Streptomyces sp. NPDC058157. The sequence continues at coordinate 15,111 of NZ_JBHVUQ010000057.1, read as the reverse complement.
GACCACGATCCGCGTCCCGCAGACCGTGGCGTCCGCGGGCACGTGGACGCGCCCGTACTCGCTGGAGTCACGGGTGTCGCGCTCGGACTCGCACACGACCCCGAAGTCCGCTTCGAGCCGGCGCACCAGCCCGCTGAACTGGACGGCGGCCGCAGCGCGGTCGTAGTGCAGCGGCCGTTCCAACCGCTCGGGGTCATCGAGTTCGCGCAGGAGCGCCAGCAGTTCCGTCTCACTCTTCGCCACCCGTACATCCTGCCGCGCCTCGGGCGAACGACCCGCGCGCAGGGGCACGGCGGGAAAGGGGGGACCGAGACGCCCGGCGCCAGGCGGCCGGGGCGCCCTTCCTCAAACCTCCGGGCAACATCCCCGCGAACGCCACGCTTTGAGTTCCCATGATCACAACGGGTATCTTCCGGGAGTGGCGAACTCCTCCATCGGCCTCGCGGCAGCCACGGTGGCCACGGTCCTGCTGGCGTTACCGCACCCCGGACCGAGCCTCGAACAGGCGCCGCAGACGTGCGTGCCGTCCGGACAGGACTCCCGGGGGCGGTCGTCCGTCGACGAGGGGGTGATCGCCTGGGAGGACGACACCGAATTCGACGACGCCCGCACCTACGCGGTCGGCCAATGGACCAGCGGAAACCTCAAGAAGGTCACCTTCCACCCGGACACCGCCTCCGAAATCGCCGACCTGGAGTGGAACGACACCCGGTCCAGCGGCGGCGACTGGAAGAACGTCCTGGCCCGCTGGACCGGCCTGCCCGGCACCGACAGCATCACCATGAACCGCTTCTACCTGGACACCGGCGGAACCCGCGGCACTACCGCGCACCGGCGACGCGTCGCCACCCACGAACTCGGCCACGCCCTCGGCTTCTGCCACAAGAGCACCCGAGCCCCGTCCATCATGTGGACCGACAACGGCGAAGCGGCACGTGCCGGCATCGACCGGATCACCACCACCGACCGCAACGCCTACCACCAGCTGTGGGGATGACCATGAACAAACTCCTCGTCGTCGCCGCCTCTGCCGGCGCGGCGGCAGCCCTGGCCGGCGGCGCCTGGCTCGGCTGGAACCAGTACCGCACCGCACACACCACGAGCGAGTCGGTACACGCCTTCGACACCACCGACCCGGCCTTGGTGGCACCCGAGGCCACCGCCGTGTTCACCGGCACCGTCCTGGAAGACCTCGGCCGGCGCACCGTCGAAGGCCTGCCCTCCGACGCCTATCGGGTACGGGTCGACCGCGTGCTCAAGGGCAGCGCCGCGGGGGAGATGCTGGTCAGCCAGAGCGACGAGACCGAGCACAAGTACCTCGTGGGCCAGACCTACATGTGGGCCACGAACCCCGCCACCCTCCCCGAGGAAGGAGTGGCCCAGCTCTACGACGCCGACCCCCGCCCGGCCGACGACGCGGCCATCGCCACCTGGACCACCGCCCTGCACCGCGCTCCGCAGAGCTAGCACCAGCCCCCAGCCCCATCACCGGCGGCGGACGGACCGTGCTCCCCACCACCACGGCACCGGGCGCGCTCACCTTCTGTGGGCGTCGTGGGCGGGGCCAGCCCTCCGGAAGGCGGCCTACCCAGGGCTGGTGGCTACCGGCCTTGCCGTCCCGGGCGCAGTCACCGACCTCGCAGTCCCTGCAGCCGCCGTCCTTGACGCCCCCTCGGTCGCCGGCCGCACCACCGACCCCGACCCCCCTCTGGCCGCAACGGATGCGCAAGTTCATGCCGCAGTGCGCGGGCTCCGTCGGCCGCTACCCCCTGGCAGACGAGGCCGCCGTGGACGCCTCCCCCCACGAGATCGGCGCACACCACCGCGCCGCACCCGGGGCCGTACGCACCTCCCTGCCCGGCACCGATCCCGCCTGGCCCCCGGACGCCGCACGCCACCGCCCGCCAGGAGGCGCTGGACAACCTCCAGGACGCCGTCGAAGCCCTCGAAGAAGCGCAACGAGCCCAGGCCGCAGCCGACACGCGACCGTCGGTCCGCGGACCAAGGCACCGAGGGCGCCGGATCCCGGGCCGCCGCCCTGGCGATGGTCTTCAAGTTCGTCGAATCCGCCCAGGCCCGCCCGCTGGTGAGCCGTGAGCGCACCCCACCTCGTCGCCCTCGTCCGCGCCGGGGCCCGATTCGAACGCGGCCATCTGGTGGAACGGCCGCAGACGACCGCCACGTGAATCGGGTGGCGGACCTGCCTCGAAGTTCGAGAACATCCGGTCATGTCGGATGGCACGGCAGGACAGGACCTTCCGGTCGGCTTCGGGTTCCGGCCGTATCGCGGCGACGAAGACCACGGCGCCATGGCCGCGGTGCGGCTGGGATGTGTCGAACGGGACCGGGTCGATGTCCATTCGGTAGGGGAAGGACTCCCGACAGCGGCCGAGATCGCCGAAGCTTCCGCCACATTGGAGGAGCCGTCCAAGAACCAGATCCTGGTGGTGCTCGACGGGAGTGTCGTCGGCTACTCGACGATCCGGTGGTGGCAAGAGCGCGACGATACCTGGCTCTACCTGCACCGCGGCCACCTCTTGCCCGAACATCGCGGCCAGGGCATCGGCTCAGCCATGCTGAGCTGGGCCGAAGATCGGATCCGCCGGCTCGTCCAACAGCACGGAACGGCGCGCACGGCAGTGATCGGCGCGAACGCCGCGGCCTCCGAGCGGGACGCCACGGCGCTGCTGCGCGCAGCCGGCTACCGACGTGTCTTCAGCCTGGTCGAGCTGGAGCTGGGCGATCTGCAACAGGTGCCCGAGCCGGACAGCGAACTGCCGGCCGGGATACGGACAGGGCCGATCGGGCCGCGCCACTACCATGCAGCCTGGACGACGGTCGTCGATTCGTACGCGGACACAGGCTTCGCTCAGAGATGGCCTTTCCAGGACTTCGTCGACACCGCCGACCCGGCATGCTGGAGGGCTGCCTGGAACGGGCAGGACATGGTCGGCGTCGCCCTCTGCTCCATCCGCCGTCACGACCACGCAGTGGGCGAGGTGAAAGAGCTGAGTGTCCGGACGGACCAGCGACGCCTCGGAATCGGCCGGGTCCTACTGCTGGACGGGCTGCGGAGCCTTCGCGAGCAGGGTGCAACGACCGCCCGGTTGTTCACGGGCACGGCAAATCCGCACCGGTCCTACGACCTTTACGAGAGTGTGGGGTTCCGGCGGCAGAACGAGTACGTCCGTTACCGCAAGCCGATTGCTTGATCGACCGGCCATGGGGCTATCTGGTCAGTCCACAGGATTTGACCATGCCTCCAGGGCGAGAACCCCGTGAGCACTGAGCCGCAGAGGAGGCTGGATCCCTGCCACAGCCCGGGGTGTCAGTGCCCTCTGGCAGCATGATCGGCATGAGCAAGGTAGTGAATTACAGCATGGCGAACCGCGGCGCGGTCCTGCGGTTTCTGCCCGCGGTGGACCTGAGCGCGGACGAGTCACGACGCCTGGGAAACATGCGGAGGTCGGCGCGGGAGCGCCAGGACAGCCTCGACTACCAGGAAGTGGACTGGGGGCTGTCCGTCCCGGACGCCTTGGAGGACTTGATCGCCGGGCGGGCCGATTCCCGCGCCGAATATGCCGGCAGCGCCTACTTCGCTGCTCTGCAGATCATCATCGACCACAACGCGAGCGACCCTTCCACCCTGGGGAGCTACCGCAGCCCGGTCACCTTCTTCTCGCACCTGGACGGCGCGCTGAGCCGGGCGGGTGTTCCGGAGGAACTGCTGTCCTGGCAGTACATCTTCAGTGGCCCGCCCTCGGAGATCGGGTTCCCTATCCCCCGACCCGTGGACGGTTCCCCGGAGATCGGCTGCTGGCCGCTGGCGAAGGCAGGCCCCGCGGTTGAGGCCTACCGTGCGGTGCTGGACCGGATCGACCCCGAGCTCCGCTACGACCTGGAGGAGCTCATCAAGGCCCTCGACGACTGGGCCTCGGAGTGGAACGAGGGGCAGGGCGCCTGGTGGTGGGCCGAGGACGGATCGATCTTCTTCTCGATCACCGGCTGACCTGCCGACCACGGGCGCGGGGGAGCGTCACAGGGAGGAGCCCGGGGTTTGGTCCCGGCGGTCCGGGGGTCCGGCGGGCTGCCAGGGAGGCCCGGCCCGGTTCGTTCCCCCTTCCCCCCGCGTCCCTGGTCACGCTGGCCGTCAGCGAGGCATCGATCTGGGGCTGCTCCGGATGAGTGGACTTGGGCCAGGCCGTCACCGTCGTGCGGCAGATCGTTTCCTTGCCCCTTCCGTGGTCCCGGCCCCTGTCCGTCCGTGCCTCCGCACGGGTCCGCTGCCCGGATTCCGTCCTCCGGTTGCCGAAGCGCGTATTGCTACGGCGAGTTGACGGACGAAATCGCCGGGAGCCGTGGTGGCCGAGACATTCGAAGCGGTGGCCGTGGTCAGGGTGGGCTGCCGCCCGTCTGGTGGGGTGGCCAGCCCAGAGGGTTTGCGGGACCTGCTGGTCATCGGGACCGATGCCGTGGGTACCCTCCCCGCGAGGTGTTTCGACGCCGCCGCGTTCACGGCCCCTGCCGAGGCCGGGGGAGCACCGCGGCCGGGTACCACCTACTCCGACGCCGGACGGTTCCTCCGCCAGGACCTCACCCTCTTCGACGCCGTGTACTTCGGTATTTCCCCGGCGGAGGCGTCCAGGATCGACCTCAGCAGCGGCTCGTGCCGGAGTGCGCCGTCGAGGCACTGGACGGTGCGGGCGTCCCCGCCCGTTGTGTGGCCGGGGTGACACCGCGGCGGTCATCGGGGCGTCGAACGGCGAGTACGTCTCCCTGCAGACGGCGCGTCCGGAGACGTTCAGCCCGTACATGATGCTCGGGACGGCCGGCTGCAACCTGGCCGACAGGGTCTCGCACGCCCTGGACCTCCGCGGGCCTTCCTACACGGTGGACACCGCTCGTGCCTCCGCGTTGACCGCTGTCCATCAGGCGTGTCTGGCGATCCGGTCCGGCCGCGTCGACACCGCACCGGCCGGCGGTGCGTCGGTGCTCCTCGGCCCCTGGCCCTCCCTCGGCTTCGCGGCCGCGAGGATGCTTTCCCCCACCGGACGCTGCCCGCCCGCTCTCGGAGGGGGCCGACGGCTACGTGCGTGCCGAGGGGGCCCGGGATCCTCGTCCTGAAATCCCCGGCGCGGGCCCGTGCGGACGGAAACCGGATCGTCGCCCACCTGCCAGCCGCCGACCCCGTCCCGAGGGCGCTGATGCGTCGACCTACGCGTCCCATCCCAGTGGCCGTATCGGTCACCGTGTGGGCCCTCGTCCACGGACTGGGGTTCCTGTATCTGGACGGCAAGCTCGATCCCTCCGCCCCTGACGCGGTCGCCGCACAGGTCGGCGCCGCCACGCGCGCACTGAGCAGCGGGCTCTGAGCAGCGGGCTCTGAGCGGGTGTGACCGTGGGTGTCGTGGCGGGGCCGGGTGGTGAGCCCGTCGGTGGACTGGCAGCGACTGCTTGGATGCATTCATGAGCACCGATCTGCCAGACGGCTTTGAGATACTCAATGACCCGGACCGTCTTGACCGCACGGTCATTCACCAGTGGTTGTCCACGGATGCGTAATGGGCTATGAGGACGACCTGGTCGCGGCGGCCGGGCTGTCGAGGCCGCGGGGCGAGCCCGTGAGCGTTCTGTACGCCCCCGGCGTCCCGGTGGCCTTCGGCCCACCGGTGTCCCTGCCCGTAGCCGGCACGTGGCGCCGCTGACGGTCCTGCACACCGGCTGACCCGTGGGCGGAGTGGCGGCCCGGACTCACCACAGCAGGGTGCCCGGCCCGCCCTTGAACGGCCCGCGCACCTCCGAGGTGATCCAGCCGCCGTAGAAGTCGCCCTCCTGCGCCGTGGCGTCCTCTCCGGCGACCGTGCAGCGGTCGACGCGGCTCGGGTAGAAAGCGAAGTAGTCCTGGAGGGCCGTGAAGCCGGGCTCGGGACGGGGATAGCTCCAGGCGGCGCCGGCGCGCACGTCGTCTCCCACGGCGACGTCCCAGTACCGGGCCGAGCCCTTCCACTCGCACCAGGTCCGGCCCGAGTGCGCCGGGACCAGCAGTTCCGTACGGACGTCCGCCGGAGGGATGTAGAACACCGGCGGATGGCTGGTCTCCAGTACCCGCAGGGACCTCCGGGTCTCCGCCACCACCTGGCCGGCGCACTCGACCCGCACGAGGCGGTCGTCCTCCCGTACGGCGGGCGGCCGCGGGTAGTCCCAGACGGACTCGGGCGGTCGTGGGGCGGAATGCGATGCGGGGTGTTCCGACAGCGGATCCAGGTACACCCCGTCCTCGTAGCACCAGGCCCACTCCCGGCCGCGGGCCAGGGCGCGGGCCACCGGGTGGCCGCTGGAGTCGAAGTGCGTCGTCGCGTGAGCGCCGGGAGAGCTGTCGCTGCAGCCCACGTGGCCGCAGGTCAGGCAGAGCAGCAGGTCGGCCGGCGCGCGTCCGCGTGCCGCGCAGGCCGTGCACGTCTTGCTCAACGGCGCCGGTTCGGCCGTCCAGGTGTGGGAACAGGGCCTCCCCGAGGGCCGTCCGCCGTCGTGCCGGGGTACCCACTTCGTCATCGGTGACCACCGGTCGGTGCAGTGCTGTCCACGGTCTCTCCTTTGCCGTTTCCCGTCTCACCTCTTCTTCACCCTCGACCCGCGCGAGGGATGCAGGCGGCGTGCAAGCGCGCCGCCGTTCGGCGGACCCGGCGAGTGCCCCTGGCCGAAGGGCTCCGGGGTCGGGATGCTGAGGTCACGGCTCGTTGCCAGGAGGCCCGTAGGTATGGTCGGGAGTGTGGTCGGCAGCACCGTTCTGTACGGGCCGTTGCAGGTCACGGCGGTGGCGAGCGCTGCATCACGCCTCCGGCGGGTCATGGCCATGCAGCACGGTGAGGAATCGGTGGGTCCGGGGTGGACGGCCGGGGTGGAGTTCCGCCGCTGGGCGGTGTCCTGTTCGTCGCAGTGCCGGACCAGGCAGAGGTGTTGCCGGATGTGACGTCCTCGTGGGTCGCGCCGCTGCCGCCGACCGCTCAGCCCGGTAGAGCGCCATGGCTCATATCGCGCGGCAGCGGTGGCCGGGGCGTCGGCGGAACGCGGCCGGCCGCTCGGGGTGGCCGGCCGAGGACGGCCGGGTCCCGGCGGACGGCGGCTGCGGCCCGCCAGGGGCATGACCGAGGGCCGGTGGTGTTCCGACGCGGCGACCCGCAGTCGGTCGGCGGGCAGCGCAGCATGGCTGAGGACGGCACGCCGCACGGCCCCGGGCGGGGCGATGGCCCGGAGGTAGTCGGCTAATGTGTGCCCGCTCGTGCCGGCTCCTCCGGGCGGGCCCGGCGCGTACCACCGCGCCGCAGCGGACGAGGCAAGAGGGGCGCAGAGTGGCTGAGAGCTCGGCGGGTGCGGCGACGGCGCCACGACCACGTCCCTTCGACCCCCACGGCGGCGGGGTCGACCCGGAACGGGGACGCCGGGCGGGGACCGGCAGGGTCAGCGCGGTCCTGGTCGGCGCCGTGGCGGTTGCGGTACTCGCCGCACCATGGCTTGGGCCCCTGTTCGGACTCGCGGCGTTCGGCGCGTGGCGCACACTGCTGGTCGCCATCGTCATGCAGGGCGTACCGTTTCTGCTTCTCGGCACGGTCGTCTCGGCGGCCATCGGCGCGTTCGTCCCCGCCCGGGTCTTCTCCAAGGTCCTGCCCCGCAACCCCGTGCTCGCGGTACCGGTGGCCGGGGCCGCCGCAGTGGTGCTGCCGGGGTGCGAGTGTGCCTCGGTGCCGGTCGCCGGCAGTCTGATGCGCCGGGGAGTCGCTCCCGCTGCGGCCCTGACGTTCCTGCTGGCCGCGCCCGCCGTCAATCCGGTGGTGCTCGTCGCGACGGCGATCGCCTTTCCCGGGAAGCCGGAGATGGTGGCCGCCCGCTTCGGCGCCTCGCTGGTCACCTCGGTGGTCATGGGCTGGCTGTGGATCCGGTGGGGTCGCGAGGAATGGCTGCGGCTGCCCGCCGCCCGGGCGGAGCACGCCCCGGGCGCGGGCCGGATGGAGGTCTTCCGGCGCGGGCTGCAGCACGACTTCCTCCAGGCGGGCGGCTTCCTGGTGGTCGGCGCCATGGCCGCGGCTACCTTCAACGTCCTCGTGCCGCCGTCCGTCCTCGCGGCCTTCTCCGGATCCCCGTGGCTGGGCGTGCTCGTGGCGGCGGCGCTGGCGGTGCTCCTCTCGGTGTGCTCGGAAGCGGACGCGTTCGTCGCTTCCTCGTTCACCGGTTTCTCGCCCACCGCCCGCCTCGCCTTCATGGTGGTGGGCCCGATGGTCGACATGAAGCTGATCGCCCTGCAGTCGGGAGCCTTCGGACGGCCGTTCGCAGTCCGGTTCTGCGCCGCCACGTTCGTGGTGGCGATCCTGTGCAGCGCACTCGTCGGAGGCGTGCTCCTGTGACCGCACCAACCCCCGCCCGCGCGGACCGTACCCGCCTGCTGGGCGGACTCGGCCAGCCCTTGCTTCTGGTGATCACCGGCACGGGCCTCCTGCACACCACCGTGCGCAGCGACGTCTACCTCCGGTACGTGAAGGAGGGGTTGCGGCCCTACCTCGTCGCGTCCGGAATCCTGCTGGTCGCCTTGGGCCTCGCCGGGCTCGGAACGGAGTTGCTGCGCCGCCTGCGGCAGCCTCCGGAGGACTACACAGAGGCGTGCGACGAGCACGACCAAGACCAAGACCAAGACCAAGACCAAGGCCACGGACATGACGATGGACACGGACATGAGCACGGGCACGGGGGCGCCACGCACGTCGCCTGGCTCCTCGCCGTGCCCGCCCTCACCTTGATGTTCGCCGCCCCGCCTGCACTCGGCTCGTATACGGCCTCGCGGGACGGGGCCGCAGCCAGGGTGGAGCACAGCGCCTACAAGAACCCGCTGCCGGACGCCCCTGTCGCACCTCTGGCCTTGGAGGAGTTCATCGGACGCTCCGTGAACGGGCCGGGCACGCTGCGCGGCCGCGAGGTCAGGCTGCTCGGATTCGTCTCCGCGGGCAAGGACCCGGACACCTGGTACCTCAACCGTCTGAAGCTCAGCTGCTGCGCGGCCGACGCGCGGACCCTGCGGGTGGAGGTGCACGGCGCGGAGGCACCCGACGACGACTCCTGGGTCGAGGTCACGGGCGTTTGGCGGGGCGACCGGGTCACTGCCGAGAACCCGGTCCCGGCCATGAAGGCTGACGCCGTCAAGCCTGTCGGCCAACCGCTCAACCCCTACCACGACGTGCCACCCCCAGGCGGTTGAGTCCCGGGCCGTCAGACCCGGACGCACACGGTCATGGACGTCCGGCCGGCGCGTTCGAGCGTGGCGTGGACGGTGAGGAGGTGGCCGGCGGCTTGTGGGTCCGGGCGCCTGGGGTGACGTCCGTGGTCACGGACCTCTCCTTCCCGCGCCCGCTGACCGGCCCGCGCGACACCCCGTACGGCTTCTCCTTCTCCGGGCTGAAGACCGCCGCCCGGTCGGCGGAACGGTACCGGCAGACCGGTGTGGAGCTTCCGCTTGCAGACGGCGGCCGGTGTCGAACTCCGGGTTACGCCGCTGGCCCTGTGCACCGACAACGGGGCGATGATCGCGGCCGTGGGCGACCTGCTCGTACGGGCCGGCTCCGACCCGGCCCAACCGGACATGTCCATCGATCCGTCCGCCCCGCTCGAGTACGCGGCCCTGTACCCGGTCGCCCGGCCGGCTCGCTCGCCGCGGTGTGTCTGACGACGGAGGTGGTGGCAGCGCTGCTCAAGCGCCGGCCTTCGGTGGGGACGACCGGCGCGCGAGGTGTCGTGGCCCGGTCGGGGGAGGTCACGCCTTGCTTTCCAGGATGCCTTTGAGGGTGGTCAGTTCGGTGTCGACGAGGGCTGTCTGCTCGTCGAAGTAGGCATCGGTGAAGGTGGGCGGCTGGAAGAAGGTGATCATGAACTCCGTGCCGGTGCCGTTGGCTACGACGCGGGCCGGGACCTGCCAGGACGCCTGCTCCTCGACGTAGTCGTGGTCGAGGAGGCCGGATGCGGCGTCGGCGCGGATGCGGAGCCGCGCGGGCCCGTGCGGGGTGGCCATCAACCACCAGTCGGGGTCGTCGGTGGGTTCGATGGCCTGGACGTTGACGACGGCCCAGGCGGGCCAGTTCGCGGGGTCGCGGAGGAAGTCGAAGACCTCTGCGACGGGACGGTCGATGCCGACGGTCTTGGTGACCGAGCGGGCGGTGGCGCGGTGGGTGTTCATGGCTGGGCCTTTCCGGGGGCGGAAGGGTCGGGTGGGACCTCGCCGACCAGGCCGCGGATCCAGTCCTCCAGCAGGAGGCGCCGGGCCGGGTCGAGGTGGGCGAAGAAATGGGCGTCGTTGAGATCGGCGATCTCCGCCAGGCGCGGGGTGAGGTCGCGGCCGGCCTCGGTGAGGGCGAGCCGCATGATGCGTCGGGATCCGGGGTCGCTTTCGCGGGACATCAGTCCCTTGGCGATCAGCCGGTCGACCAGGCGGGAGACCGCGCCGGCGTCGATGCCGACGTAGCGGGCCACCTCTCGGGTGGTGCTGGCGTCGCCGCGGTGGACGGTGATGAGGACCGCCCACTGGGAGACGGTCACCCCGTGCTCCGCGAGTTGTCTCTCGAAGCGGCCGTGGACGTCGTCGGAGAGCCGGCGCAGCCAGTACCCGAGATGGTCGCGCAGACCGCTGCTTGATGCTGTCACTCCTCCAGGATCCATGTCGTGACAACAGTTGTCAAGACAACAAAGAAGCCCAACGCCAGTAGAGCCCGGGCAGAGGTGGGCCCGTGCAGTCCACGAGCTCCAGACGCGGACTTCGGTCCCTGTTGCCGTTCCAGCGCGGCAGATGACGATCGTTCTGGTAGAGACACCTGTTCCTCGCGCCGGACAGTCGCCAGGCCGTGCGCTGCCAGCGGGGCGCGTTCCAGGGCAGTGGCCGCCATGACTGGTTCGTGTCGGAAGGCCGGCACGGGAGAAGGCCCGCGCTGGTGTCCTGCGCGGTCAGGCAGTATTTCGGGTTCAGCCGGGGGCGGATGGTGTGGTCGGCGGCGGTGTTCCATTTCTGCTCCGGGGACCCGTCGCACGCGTGGAGCCGGACCGGTCCGGAGTTCCATGATCCGGCCGGCGCCGTGAGGCACTGCTCGGCCGTGTCACCCGAGTGCCGCGTGGTCCGGCCCACGTCCGCGAGGATCTCGCCCGGCCGGGGATCACGGTGGGTGCGCTGGTAGCGGCGCTCGACCCAACTCCGGTAGGTCCTGCCGAGTACGACCTCCGCTTCCTTCGCGGGGACACACACGTGCTCGCGGGGGCACTGGCTGGCCGCCAGGTACCAACGGGTGATGCGCTCCTTCCACGATCTCTCGCCCGGTGCCAGGTTCCTGTCGAGCCGGGCCACTGTGTAGCCGCGGTAGTAGTACGGATGGGTGCCCGTGCGGTAGGCGGCCTCTCGGGCGTAGCGGGCGGTGATCGCGTGGTCGCTGTGGTCCACGCGGCCGTCGGTACCCGCCGCGAAGGAGGCGACGTCGGGATCCAGGGTCAGGACGGTGTCGGCCCGCGCCTGCCGGATCAGGGAGGCCAGGACCGACACCAGCTGCTCCTCCGTGTAGCTCAGGGCGCCCTGCATCGGTGTGATGGCCTTGCGGTTCGCTTTGAAGAGCCTCAGAAGGCTTTGCGGTCTTCCGCCCTTGGGCTTGCCGTCGTACAGGCCCAGGAACGTCAGCCGGACGTCTTTGCCCCGTCCACTGCCCGCCAGCCGGAACGAACGGATGCCGCGACCGTCCGCGTGCACGGTGTCCGCCGTCCAGACGTCCGGCGCGCCGGCCATCTCCGCGTAGGCCTTACGGACGCCGTTCTCCCTGCTCAGGACGTAGTTCTTCGCTTCCTGCGGGACTTCTTCGCCGCCGTCGCCGGCGGTGAGGTAGACGGTGGAGACGAAGCAGTTCCGGGCGACGGCGGCCATGATGTCCGGGTTGATGAACAAGAGGTCGTCGTCGGGGTGGGCCACCACGACGAGGGTCCGCCGGCATGCCGACGGGGCGGCCGCCGTGACGCGTGCGGCGGTCGGGTGCGGTGCGACCGAGGCCGCCGTGCACAGAGCCGACGCGAAGGCGGCGAGGACGGCAGCGGTGCGCATCAACCTGGCCACGCGTCGTCCTTCCCTCTCGTGCGCGAAGTGCGCGATCGCCCCTCGAACCAGTACTACGCGGCAAGTGCCGACGGTGCACCCGCGGCGCACGGCTGCCCGCGGTGGGAGCGGGAGTGCGGTCGCGGTATCCACAGGGCCTGGCTAGCCTCGGGACCGTGATGCAGGGCCCGACGCCGCCGTACACCCCTGTGTGCGGTCCAGCGCCTTGAAGAGGAGTCCCCCTGTGGCCAGCAGAGCGTGCCGTCACCCAGGCCGGGCGCCGTCCGTCCCCGCTGCCGCAGCCGGCCGGGGCGAGGGAGCTCTCCCGCGCCCGCGCCTTCGCCTGGGCCCGTGATGACCGCACAGGAGAGGGCCCCGGTCCCGCTGTCGGACCCACACTCGCGCGGCACCGGCGATCGGAGACCGCCCGAACCGCCCGCCGACGCCGGGACGGGGAGGGCCATGGCTGCCGCACTGGCTGCGGCGCTGGCCATGGGCGCCTACTGCCTGGCCATGGCCGTGCACGGCGTGTACCCCTTCGGCTCGCGCTCGCGCGCGGTCAACGACCTCGGCAACCAGTTCGTGCCGTTCCACGCGCACCTGTGGGACCTCATGCACGGCAACACCACCGGCGACCTCGTTTTCAACTGGGGGAGCGGCTACGGAGTGCCCTTCCTGGCCGACTTCACCGCCTACCTCACGAACCCCCTCTCATGGCTCGTGGGGCCGTTCCCCCGGGCCATGGTCGAGTTCCCGGTCTTCCTGGTGACCCTCCTCAGCATCGGACTCGGCACCGGCCTGATGACGTTCCTGCTCCTGCGGATCCGCACCGGGCCGCCCTGGCAGGCCGGACTCCTCGCGGTCGGCTACGGCGTCAGCTCCTGGACCGTCGCGGTCGCCGCGGCGGACCCCATGTGGATGTGGGGCCTGGTGTCCCTTCCGCTGACGGGCATCGCCATGGACTGGTGCCTGCGCCGCCACCGCTGGGTGCCGGCGGCCTTGCTGGTCAGCCTCTCCTGGGCGGGCAACTTCTATACCGCCGCCATGGTCACGCTGGCCATGGGTCTCGTCCTGGCCGTACGCCTGGCGACGGACGCCCGGCCCACCGGGGAACGGGTCCGCTGCGCCGGACGCGCGCTGTCCGCGACGGCTGTGGGGGTACTGCTCGTGGCGCCGGTGCTCACGGTGCCGTTCCTGGCCAGCCGTGCCGCCCAGCCCGCACCGCCCGCCACCCACGTGCCGCCGGGGTTGCGGACCTACCTCGCGCACCTGCTGCCCGCCGGATACACCGGCAGCGCCCCCTTCGTCTCCGTCGGCGTCCTGGCCCTTCCGCTGACGCTGTGCTTCCCGTTCATGGGGCAGGTCCCGCGCCGCGAGCGGGTCCTGTGGAGCGCGCTGGCCGTTGCCGTCGCGTTGTCCCTGATCTGGGAGCCGACGATCTTGCTGTGGCACGGCTTCGCCCTGCCCAACGGGGGCCCCTACCGGGCTTCCATCGCCCTGACCGGGATCCTCGTCGTCATCGCCTGGCTCGCCCTGGCTCGCGTCCCGCGTGCGGCGCAGCTGACGGCAGGCGCCGCTCTGACGGCCCTGCTCCTCGTGACCGCGGGCACCGGGAGCGCCGTCTCACGCACCACCTGGCTGCTGACGCTGGCGGGTTGCGGGGCCGCGCTGGCCCTGCCGTGGTGCCCGGCCCACCGCGCTCGGCACGTACGCCGGACGGCGGCGGCGGGCCTCGCGCTCACGGTCGCGCTGGGCGCCGTCGGAGCGACCCTGAGCCTGGAGAGGATCCGCGACGACAGCGCCTGGTGGCAGCCCAAAGCCACCTTCGGTCCCCGCACGGCGGCCGCGTACGCCGCCGTCCGCGCCCAGACCGCGTGGCCGCTCACCCGCAGCGATCCCGGTCCCCACGCGTTCGCGGACAACGACCCGCTGCTGCTGGGCGGCCAGGGCGGCGCCTACTACAGCAGCTTCGTCCCGGCGAAGTCCGCGCGGACCCTCGCCGCCCTCGGCGCCGGCTGGTACATCGGCGGCCGCCACCTGCTCTCCTTCGGCGCCGACGATTCGGTGGGCCAGGCCCTGATGGGGGTGGCCGCCCGACTGGACGCGAGCGACGCGGATCCGCGAGGCTTCGCGCAGCACCTGGCCCCTGCCCTGCCCCTGGTCACACTGCGGGCGGCCGGCACCCGACTCGACGGTGAGGTCCCTCAGGACCCGTCCGTCTTCCACCTGCGCAACCGTCTCATGGACACCCCCCTCTACCTGGTCCGCGACATCGATCCCGCCGGGCCGCCCCGACTGCGACCCCATACGGCCGCCGTTCTGAGCGGCCGCTGCCCGGCCGGCAGCGACGCCTACTTCCACGACCCCTGGTACTCCGGCACCGTCCGCGCGCTCGGCGCCACCACGACGCTGCGGGGACAGGAGGCGATGACCCGGAACGGCCTCGTCAGGCTCGGCCGCGTCACGACCGCAGACCCCTTTCCCGTCGAGCTCCGACCCACACGGACACAGCCGATGGCCGGCCCCAGCCTGGCCTGCGTCGACCCCGCCCGTCTTGAGCGCACCGTCCGCGAGCTCGCCGCGGACCGTCCCACCGTCCTGGAGGCCACGGGCCACACCATCCGGGCTTCCTTCGCCGGCCCTCGCCGGAACGTCGCCGTCGTCGCGGTGCCGGCCGTGGACGGCTGGCAGTGCGCGGTCGACGGCACCACGCCGCAGCCGCCCTCCAGTCTCGGCGGGCTGATCGCCGTACGGATGAACGGAGGGCAGAGCCTCGCCTGTACCTACCGCACGGCAGGCGTCCGCTCGGGGCTGGCCTTGAGTGCCGCCGCCGCCCTGGTACTCCTCACGGTCTCCGCCGCCGGTGCGGCGCGCCGCGGCCGGCGGGGCGGTCGGTAGGACGTGCCGTGCCGTGGTTCTTCCCGCGATCGAGGCTTCACGGTCGTCGCCTCTCAGGCGGCCGGGACGCCGGGGGCGGTGCGTGACAGGGGGTTGGCTGCGGGTGGCAGTGC
>NZ_JBHVUQ010000056.1:0-43215 GCF_042884105.1 Streptomyces sp. NPDC058157 | reverse complement strand
GGCTCACACACCGGCCGGCCCCGCCCGGGGCCGGCCGGTCAGCCCCCGACGGAGGACAGGAACCCGTCGATCAGCGCGGCCCACTCGGCCGGGAGCTCCGCCGCGATGGCGTGACCGCAGTCGAGGCTCGCGAGCCGGGCCCCCGGGATCCCCTCCGCGAGTTCGCGGGAGTGAATGGGAGTGATGAGGAGGTCGCCCGACGGGGAGACGACCAGGACGGGCACATCGATCCGGGCCAGATCGGCCCGGACGTCCAGCTCGTCGAAGAGCGCGAGCTGTGCGTCGGTACCCGGCGGCATGCCGGCGGCGAACAGTTCCAGCTGCTCCCCGACCTCTCCTTCGGAGCGGGCGTCGAGCCAGCGGGTGCCGCCGACGAGCAGCGAGAGGTAGGAGGCCAGGACCCGGCCGTCGCCGCCCGGCGCGCCCAGCGCCCGCCAGGTGTCGACCACCAGCTTCAGACGTGCGTTGCGCCGGGCGAACCCGGCCGAGAGAACCAGCGCGGTAACGCGTTCGGGATGGCGTACGGCGGCCCGTACGGCCACCGTCGTCCCCATCGAGAATCCGGATATTGCAAAGGAATGCACGCCGGATTGCACAGCGCTTTCCACAATGTGGTCGGCCAGCATGTCGAGCGTCAGGGGAACGTCCGGGAGCGGGTTATCACCGGAGCCCGGATAATCGGGCCCGACGACGGTCCGGCGGGCCGCGAGATTTTCTATGACGGGGCCGAAGCTGTCCTCGATGTCACTGCCCGCACCATGCGCGAGCAGCAGTCCAGGGCCACTTCCCCGCACGAGGACGGATTTCCGGGAAGGAGGTGTGGAGGTCATGAGGGAGATGTTAGCGACCATCTACGGAAATCCTTGAACCAATATTGCGCGGATCACATATTCCCCGGCCGGGCTACTTGAACGGGTAGTCCGCGTCTACTCATACGAGTAGTGGTGTACCGGATTGCGGGAAACGTAGGCTCCTGGGCATCGGACGGCGAAAACATCCGGCCGTCCGAATTAGCGAAGGAAGGCCGATGCCCGCTATACGCCAGCTCCCCCTGTCCGCCTATCAGCAGGACATCTGGGTCGCCGAGTCCACCGCGCCGGGTGACCCCCAGTTCAACGTGGTCCTGCACGAGCGGTTGGCCGGCGAGGCCGACGCGGACCGTTTGCAGGAGGCCCTCGAAGGGGCCCTGCGCTCCCATGACGCGTTCTCGCTGCGCTTCGACGAACACGAGGGGACCCCCTGCCAGTGGGTCGCCGCGGCCGACGGTGAGGAGGTGGCCGGCCCCTGGGTCGCGTACGTCGACCTGTCCGGCGAGGCCGATCCCGCGGCGGCCTGCGCCGCCTGGCGGGAGGACTCCCTCACCCGGCCCTTCACCCTGCGGCGTTCGCGACTGTTCACGGCCGCGATCCTGCGCGAGAGCGCCACGGTCGTCCATGTGCACCTCAACGCCCACCACCTGATCGCCGATGCCTGGGCGCTCAACCGGGTCAGCCTCGACCTGTGGGAGCGCTACTCCGCGCTGACCGGCCGCGCGGCTCCCGTGGCGGCTTCCACGGCGGGCCGCCCGGTCGCCTCCCTCGTGGAGGCCGAGGCCGCCTACCGGGGGTCCGCCGCCTTCGAGGAGG
Source organism: Streptomyces sp. NPDC058157 (assembly GCF_042884105.1). Classification (NCBI taxonomy): domain Bacteria; kingdom Bacillati; phylum Actinomycetota; class Actinomycetes; order Kitasatosporales; family Streptomycetaceae; genus Streptomyces; species Streptomyces sp. NPDC058157. Next base: position 41,590 of record NZ_JBHVUQ010000056.1, on the reverse strand, counting down.
ACCGGGCCTTCTTCCGCGAGACGCTGGCGGGCGTCCAGCCCGCCCTGTTCACCCGCGCCACCGTGGCACCCGTCGGCGGGCGGCGCCGGGCCCGGCACACCTTCACCGTCGACGCCGGTCTGGTCCGGCGCATCCGGGACGCCGGCGGTTCCCCGTTCGCGTACCTGGCGGCCACCTTCGCCGCCTACTTCAGCCGCGTGCACCGCACGGAGGAACTCGTCCTCGGGGTCCCGTTCCGCAACCGCCACACGGACGCCGAGCTCGGCACGGTCGGCCAGCTCGCCAACAACCTGCCGCTGCGCGTGCCGGTCGGCTCGGAGACCACCCTGCCCGGGCTGGCGGCGGCCGTCCGGCGCGGTACGGACGCGCTGCGCGGCCACGAGCGGCTGTCCCTCGGGGACGTGCTGCGCGACCTCCCGGCCGCCGGTGCCGGCTCCCGCCGCCTGTTCGACATCACCCTGTCCTACCTGCGCCACCCCCGCCCCGCCCCGCTGCCGGGCGCCGCGCTGGACTCCGTCGTCCTCGCACCCGTGCACCACCAGGACGCCCTGGCGGTGATGGTCCACGCCTTCGAGGACGACGCGGAGCTGCGGGTCGACCTCGACTACGCCGTGGACGTGTTCGCCGAGGACCACCCCGTCACCGCCGTCGCGAGACACCTGCTGCGGCTGCTCGCCGCCGGGCTGGCCGAACCGGACCGGCCCGCGGTGACCCTGCCGGTCCTCGACGAGGCCGAGCACAAGGAGCTGACCCGGCTGTGGCAGGGGCCCGACACCCCCTACGCCCACGACCGGACCGTCCACTCCCTGATCACCGAGCAGGCCGCCCGGACGCCCGGCCGTACCGCCGTCACCGCCGCCGACGGCACTCCGTCGCTGACGTACGCGGAGCTCGACGCCCGCTCCAACCAGGTGGCGCACGCCCTGCGCCGGCGGGGCGTGGGCGCCGGGGTCCGGGTGGCCGTCCTCATGGACCGCTCCCCGCTGCTGATCGTCGCCCTGCTCGGCGTGCTCAAGTCCGGCGGCGCCTACGTCCCCGTCGACCCCGGCTACCCGGCCGAGCGGATCGCGTTCCTGCTCCAGGACAGCCGGGCCAAGGCCGTCCTGGCCGACGACGCCGCCCGGGCCGGGGACCTGCCGGTGCCGGTTCTCGCCACCGCGGAACTGCTGACCGGGCCGGACGAGCCGGTGGCGGAGCAGGCGGGCCCGCGCGATCTCGCCTACGTGATCTACACCTCGGGCTCCACCGGCCGCCCCAAGGGCGTCATGGTCGAGCACCACTCGGTGGTCAACCGGCTGGCCTGGATGCAGAACGCCTACCCGGTCGGCGAGGACGACGTCCTGCTCCAGAAGACCCCCATCTCCTTCGACGTCTCCGTCTGGGAGCTGTTCTGGTGGGCGATCGAGGGCGCCGGCCTGGCCCTGCTGCCCGTGGGCGGCCAGCGCGACCCGCGGGGCATCCTGCGCACCATCGCCGAACAGCGCGTCACCACCCTGCACTTCGTCCCCTCGATGCTCGGCCCGTTCCTGGACCTGCTGGAGGACGACCCGCAGCTGCGCGCCGAAGCCGGCTCCCTGCGCCGGGTGTTCTGCAGCGGCGAGGCCCTGCCCGCGGCGCGCGTGGAGCAGTTCAACCGGGTCTTCGCTGGCCGCGGCGCGGACGCGCCCCGTCTGGTCAACCTGTACGGCCCGACCGAGGCCACTGTCGACGTCTCCTTCTACGACTGCCCCGCCGGCGAGGGTTCGGTCCGCCGCGTCCCCATCGGCCGGCCCATCGACAACACCCGGCTGTACGTGCTCGACGCGCACGGCGGCCTCCAGCCCGCCGGGGTCCCCGGGGAGCTGTGCATCGGCGGCGTCGGCGTGGCCCGCGGCTATCTGGAGCGGCCCGAGCTGACGGCGGAGAAGTTCACCGAGGACCCCTTCGTCCCCGGCGGACGGCTCTACCGCACCGGCGACCTGGCCCGATGGCTGGCCGACGGCACGCTGGAGTACCTCGGCCGCATCGACGGTCAGGTCAAGATCCGCGGCAACCGGGTGGAGCTGGGCGAGGTCCAGAACCGGCTCGCCTCCGTGCCCGGCGTGCGCGACGCCGTGGTGGTCGACCACCAGTCGGGCGACCGCGGCCTCGTCCTGGTCGGCTACTACGTCGCCGACACCGAGCTCGGCGCATCCCAGCTGCGCCAGGACCTGGCCGCCGTACTGCCCGAGTTCATGGTCCCGGCGCACTTCATCCGGATCGACGCCATCCCCCTCACCCCGAACGGCAAGGCCGACCGCCGCGCCCTGCCCGCCCCCTCGGTGACCTCCGGCCGGGGGTACACGGCCCCGCGCGACGCCACCGAGGAGACCCTCGCCGCGATCTGGGCCGAGGTGCTCGGGGCCGACCGGGTCGGCGTCCACGACGACTACTTCGCGCTCGGCGGGGATTCCATCACCATGCTGCGCATCCGCTCCCGGGCGGAGCGGGCCGGCATCGTGTTCTCCCTCACGGACCTGGTGCAGCAGCCGACCGTCGCCCAGCTGGCGGCCCTCGCCACCAGGGACGCCGCCCCCGCTCCCGAGCCCGTGCTCCCCCCGTTCGCGCTGGTCTCCGGCGTGGACCGGGCCCGCCTGGAGGGCCGGGCCGACGCGTACCCGCTGACCCGCCTCCAGCTCGGGCTGCTCTACCACAGCCGGGCCGAGCAGGACTCGGCCGTCTACCGCGACGTCTTCCAGTACAGCGTGACGGCCGCGTGGGACGAGGAGGGCTTCCGGCGGGCGTTCGAGCGGCTGGTCGAGCGCCACCCCGTGCTGCGCTCCTCCTTCGACCTGGGCTCGTTCTCCGAACCGCTGCAGATCGTGGACCACCGCGTGACCGGCGGGTTCGACGTCGTCGACCTGCGCGGCCGGGAGGAGACCGAGGCACTGGCCGAGATCGGTGCGCACATCGAGGAACGGCGCCACCACCGCTACGTGTTCGAGCAGGCGCCGCTGTACCACCTGCGCGCCCACGTCCGCCCGGACACCCTCGAAATGGTGCTGAGCTTCCACCACGCCATCCTCGACGGCGGCAGCGTCGCCACCCTGGTCGCCGAGCTGCTCCAGGACTACCTGCACGGCCTGGGCCACCCCGTCGATCCCGTAGCAGAAACGATCCTGCCGTCCGCCGCGCACCATGTGCGGGCCGAGCGCGAGGCCCTGGAGTCGGAACGGACCCGGGCCTTCTGGCGGGAGCGGCTGCGCGACGCGCCGCTGCTGCGGCTGGAGCCGTTCCGCGGCCACGAGGCGCCCGGCCCGGACACGCAGATCACCCGGATCGTGGACCTGCCGGCCGGCCTCACCTCGCAGGTGAACCTGTTCGCCCGGGAGCGTGCCCTGCCCGTGAAGTCGGTGCTGTTCGCGGCGCACTGCCTGACCCTGGGGCTGTTCTCCGGCTCCGACGACATCACCACCGGCCTGGTCACCCACGGGCGGCCCGAACTGGAGGGCGGCGACCGGATCGCCGGCCTCTTCCTCAACACGATGCCCGTACGGCTGGGCATCGCCGCCGACAGCTGGGCGGACGTGGTCCGCGCCGCGTTCCGGCAGGAGCAGCAGAGCCACGCCCACCGCCGGTACCCGCTGAGCGCGATCCAGGAGGACCGGGGCGCCGCCGTCCTGGAGACCGCCTTCAACTACATCCACTTCCGCCAGCTGGCCACGGTGTTCGAACTGCCCGGGGTCCGGCTGCTGGACTTCCGCACCTGGGAGGAGACCAACTTCCAGCTGCTCGTCAACGCCATGACGGATCCGGTGGACGGCTCCGTGCGGCTGCGGCTGGACCACCACGGGCTGACGTTCACCCCGGCCCAGGCCGACCTGTACGCCGAGCGGTTCACCGCGATCCTGGACCGCCTCGTCCACCACCCCGACGAGACACCGGACTTCGGCTTCCTGGCCCCCGCGGCGGAACCCGCCGCGGAAGGGCGGACGGGGACCGCCGCCGCGCCGCCGGACGTCGTACGGGCCGTGGCCGCGCAGGCCGCACGGACCCCCGGGGCCACGGCACTGGTCTTCGGCGACCGCCGCTGGAGCTACGCCGAACTGGATCGGGCCGCCGACCGGGTGGCCCGCGAACTGCTCGCGCTGGGCTCCCGGACCGGTGACCGGATCGGCATCGCCATGGACCGCTCCCCGGAGACCGTCGCCGTGATCCTCGGGGTGATGAAGGCCGGCGCCGCGACCGTGCCGCTGGACGTGAGCTATCCGGTGGACCGGCTGACCTCGATGATCAAGCAGGCCCGGCCGTTCCGGGTCGTCACCGGCGCCGAGCACCGTTCGGTCGTGGACGTCCCGGGGCTGGTCCTGGCCGCCGAGGACCTGTTCGGCGAAGAGGAAGGGCGGCCCCACCTGCCGCGCATCCCGGCGGAGGTGACCGAGGACATCACACCCGACTCGATCGCCTACGTCCTGTTCACGTCCGGTTCCACCGGAGCGCCCAAGGGCGTGGCGATGCCGCACCGTTCGCTGGCCCAGCTGGTCGCCTGGCAGAACTCCGTCCCCAGCGGTGTGGCCGGCGGGGTCACCGCGCAGTACGCGCCGCTGAGCTTCGACGTGTCGTTCCAGGAGATCTTCTCCACGCTCGCGGGCGGCGGGACCCTGCTGCTGCTCCCCGAGGAGGAGCGCCGCGACATGCCCGCCCTGCTGCGGCTGCTCGACCGGGCGGGGGTCGAGCGCCTGTACCTGCCGTACGTCGCGCTCCAGCAGCTCGCCGAAGCCTCCGACGCGCTCGGCCTGGTCCCGCGCTCCCTGCGGGCCCTGCTCTCCTCCGGCGAACAGCTGCGCGTCACCGACGAGATCCGGCGGTTGTGCGCGGCTCTGCCGGGGGTGCTGCTGGAGAACCAGTACGGGCCGACCGAGTCGCACGTGGTGACCACGTACACGATGACGGGTGATCCGGCCGCGTTCCCGGCGCTCCCGCCGATCGGACGGGCCATCACGGGTTCGCGGGTGCACGTCCTGGACCCCGGGATGCGTCCGGTCCCGGCCGGGGTGCGCGGCGAGCTGTACCTGGCGGGCGCCTGCCTGGCGGAGGGGTACGTCGGCCGCCAGGACCTCACCGACGAGCGGTTCGTCCCGCACCCCTTCCCCGCGAACGCGGCGGCGGGGGAGCTCCTGTACCGCACCGGCGACCTCGGCTTCGTCCTGCCGGACGGGAACGTGGTGTGCCTGGGCCGGGCGGACGCGCAGGTCAAGGTGCGCGGCTACCGGGTGGAGCCGGCCGAGGTGGAGCTGGCCATCACCCGCTTCGCCGCGGGCCACCCGGGGATCTCGGAGGCCGCCGTCGTGGCCCGCCGCCGGGAGGGCAACGACTCCTTCCTCGCGGCCTTCCTGACCGGCGACCCGGACGGGGCGGATCTCGCGCTGCTGCGCAAGCAGCTGCGGACGGTGCTGCCCGAGTACATGATGCCCTCGCACTTCGAGTGGGTGGCGGCCCTGCCGCTGACCCCGAGCGGCAAGCGGGACGACGCCGCCCTGCGGGCGGCCCCGCTGTCCGCCGCGGGCCGTGAGGACACCGCGGCCGCGCCGCGCGACGCGTACGAGCAGACCCTGGTGGAGCTCGTGGGTGACTTGCTCCAGCTGACCGGGCTGGGGGTGCACGACAACATCTTCGACCTCGGGGCGACCTCGCTCACCGCGATGCGCCTGGTGGTCCAGATCGAGCAGCGCTATGGGATCAGCGTCCCGCTGTCCGAGTTCGTCTCGGCGCCCACCGTGGCCGAGCTGGCGGGGCGGCTGCGTGCGGGTGGGGCGACGACGGCCTTCGATCCGCTGGTGCCGATCCGCCCGGCCGGGTCCAAGCGCCCGGTGTTCTTCGTCCACCCCATGGGCGGCAACGTGCTCTGCTACCTCCGCTTCGCCAAGTACCTGGAGGAGGACCGGCCGTTCTACGCCCTCCAGGCCGCGGGCGGCGATCCGGGCACCGAGCCGCTGCGCAGCGTGGAGGAGATCGCGGCGAGCTACATCGAGGCCGTACGCCGGGTGCAGCCGAGCGGTCCCTACGTCATCGGCGGCTGGTCCTTCGGCGGGTTCGTGGCCTTCGAGATGGCCCGGCAGCTGCGGGCCGCCGGGGAGGAGATCGCCCGGCTCGTCCTGCTGGACACCACCGCCCTCAACCCGGGCCGGCGGCTGACCACGGGCGACGAGGCCCTGCTGGGCTGGTTCTTCTGGGAGCTGCTGTGGCTGCGCCGCGGCGGGGACTCGCCGCTGGAGCTCATTCCGGCCGAACTGAGCACGCTGGACGAGAAGTTCGACTTCATCGCCCGGCTGGCCATCGACGAGGGCGTCCTGCCCGCGGGAAGCGGCGGGGCCGTCGTGCGGCGCCTGTTCCACGTGTACGAGGCCAACTGGAAGGCGGCGTTCGCCTACCGGCCCGAGGTCGTCGACCAGGACATGGTCCTCATCCACGCGTCCGAGCCGCTGCCGGACGTACTCAACTCCATGCACACGGCGATCGAGAGCATGCACGCCGACCCCAGCAACGGCTGGGGGGAGCGCACCAGCGGGAGGCTCGACGTCGTGGACGTACCCGGCGACCACCTCACGATCATGGAGGAGCCGTACGTGGCCCACATGGTCCGGGTCGTCACCGAACTGATCGGACAGTGAGATGACGAAGCAGACAGACCGCAGGAAGGCCCTGGTCCTCGGGGCGGGCATCGGCGGCCTCACCGCCGCGATCGCCCTGCGCGAGGCGGGCCTGGACGTGGAGGTCCACGAGCGGGCGGGCGAGCTGCGGGCCGCGGGCTCGGGGCTGTCCGTCATGAGCAACGCCGTCGGGGCGCTGAACTCGCTGGGCGTCGGCATCGACTTGGAGAAGCGCGGGGAGGCCCTGCGCTCCTATCAGGTGAAGACGGCCACGGGCAGGCTGATCCGGGAGTTCCCGTTCCCGGAGATCATCGGCCGACTGGGGGTGCCGAGCGTCCTCATCACCCGGGCCGACCTCCAGCAGTCGCTGCTGGAGGCCGCCGAGGGCATCCCCATCCGGCTGGGCGCGGCCGCGACCGGCTTCGAGACCGACGGAGTGCCGGGCGGAGGGGTACGGCTGTCCTTCGACGACGGCAGCACCGCCGAGGGGGACGTGCTGATCGGAGCCGACGGCTTCCACTCGGTCGTGCGCAGGCAGCTGGTGGGTCCGGAGGACTCGCAGGACAGCGGCTATGTCTGCTGGCTCGCGGTCGTACCGTTCTCGCACCCCCGGTTCACGCCGGGCTCGGTCACCCACTTCTGGGGCAGCGGCAAGCGCTTCGGCCTCGTCGACATGGGCGGCGGGCGGCTGTACTGGTGGGGGACGAAGAACATGCCGGCCGAGCTCTCGCGGGACTGGAAGGGCGGCAAGGCGGAGATCCTGCACTGCTACGAGGGATGGGCCGACGAGGTGCGCCAGGCCGTCATCGCCACCCCCGAGGAGTCGATCATCGCGGTGCCCTCGCGGGACCGCGCCTTCCTGGAGCGGTGGGGCCGGGGCCCGGTGACCCTGCTGGGCGACGCCGCGCACCCGATGCTGACCAGCCTCGGCCAGGGCTCAGGCATGGCCATCGAGGACGCCGTGGTCCTCGGCCGGGCGCTGCGCGGTGCGAGCGACCTGCCGCGGGCCCTGCGCCGGTACGAGGACGAGCGGCGCGAGCGGACCCGCGGCATGGTCGCCGCCTCGCGCGGTATCAGCACCTTCGAGCAGTCCGAGGACCCCATCCGGCGGCCGGTGCGGGACGCCTACTTCCGGTTCATGCCGGGACGCAGGCTCACCCGCACGCTGGAGGACGCCCTCACCTTCCCGGCGGTGGCCGGATGACCGCCCCCGGATCTCCGGGTTCCCCCGGCTCCGCCGGCTCCCCGAGGAGGAAGTTCGTGCCGTCCGTCCCGCAGCGCCCCGCCCTGTCCCCGCGCGGCCGGTCCGTCCTGGTCACCGGGACCTCCTCCGGCCTGGGCCGGGTCTGCGCGCTCCAGCTCGCCGACGCGGGCTTCCGGGTCTTCGCCGGGGTCCGCAGGGAGGCTGACGGGACCGCTCTCGCCGAGGCCGCCGGCGGCTCGGGCCGGATCGTGCCCGTGGCGGTGGACGTGACCGACGAGAAGTCGGTGGCCGCGGCGGCCGAACGGGTCACGGCCGAGGTCGGCGAGGCGGGTCTGTGGGGGCTCGTGAACAACGCCGGGATGTGCGTGTCGGCGCCGCTGGAGTGCGTCTCGCCGGACCGGCTGCGCGCGCAGCTGGACACCAACGTGGTGGGGCAGCTTGCCGTCACCCAGGCGTTCCTGCCGCTGCTGCGGCGCACCCGCGGCCGGGTGGTCAACGTGACCTCGGGCCTGGGCAGTGTGGCGATCCCCTTCCTCGGGGCGTACGCGGCGGCCCAGTTCGCCAAGGAAGCACTGACCGACGTCCTGCGCCGCGAGCTGGCCCCGCAGGGGGTGGACGTCGCCCTGGTGCAGCCGGGGGCCATCATGACGCCGATCTGGGGCAAGGTCTCCGACGTGGCGCGGGCCTCGATGGACGGAGTTCCGGAAGCGGTGGCCGAGCTGTACCGGGTCCCCTTCGGCCGTTTCCTGCACCAGAACGAGAAGCAGGCGCGGGAGAGCACCACCCGCCCGGAGGACTTCGCGCGGACGGTACGGGTGGCCCTCACGGCCCGGCGGCCCCGGACCCGCTACCGGGTCGGGCCGGACGCCCGCAGGGTGAGCGTGCTCGCCCGGGTGCTGCCCGACGCGGCGCTCGACCGGTACCTGCGGCCGATCACCGAGTAGAACCCGCCAGTCGGTACGCCCGCCGGGGAGGGCCGAGCGACGCTATCGAGCCACCGCACGGCCGATAGCAGTGAGTTGTAGCGCAATATGGCCATCATCACGTTTTGTTCTCCCCTCCCCGGCGGGCGGCGCAAAGGGCCTCGTCCGGCCTGTGGTTCAGGTTCCGCCAGAGCCCCGACCCCCACACCGGACGAGTCAATTCCGCCCTTGGCCGTGTGAAGGGCCCGTCAAATCCCACCGTGACCAGACTCCGACGTGGGTCCGAAAGTGCCGATTTACCGTGATCTTCAGGAGTTTCGACCTTGCACGGTTCGTCCTCGGACCGCCCCCCCCACCCGTTCGACAAGGATGTGGACCATGGCGCACACCCTGCCGCCGCCCGTTCCCGGAACCCACGCCGAACCGGCCCCTCCCGCCCCCCGCCACGCCGACACCCTGGAGCGGGCCCGCCAGACCCTCCGCACCCGCGCGCACTGGTCCCCGTACTCCGAGGACCCGGAGGACCCGCGCTCCTACGGCCCGGGCGCGCGGGAGGCCGGCGAGGCCGCGTTCCGCGCGCTCCTCGGCCGGGAGTTCGCCCTCGGCCAGCCCGGCCGCGACGGTACAGTCGGCCCCGCCCCCGACACGGGCGGCGAACGCTCCCCGTACGGGGGCCTGCTGGAGGTCTCCTACCCCCACTGTGACCCCGACGTCCTGCTGCCCGCCATGCAGGCCGCCCTGCCGGCCTGGCGCGACGCCGGCCCCCGGACCCGGGCGGAGGTGTGCACCGAGATCCTGCACCGCATCAACGCCCGCAGCTCCGAGTTCGCCCACGCGGCTGTGCACACCAGCGGCCACAACTTCCTGATGGCGTTCCACGCCGGGGCGGTGCACGCCCAGGACCGCGGTCTGGAGGCGGTGGCCCGCGCCCTGGAGGAGCAGACCCGGATGCCCGCCTCCGCGCTCTGGCGCAAGCCGATGGGCGACGGCCGGACCCTGAGCATCGCCAAGACCTTCACGGCGGTGCCCCGCGGCATCTCGCTGGTCATCGGCAACAGCGTCTTCCCCGCCTGGAACGGCTACCCGGCCCTCTTCGCCTCCCTGGCCACCGGCAACCCCGTCCTGGTCAAACCGCATCCGGCGGCCGTCCTGCCGCTGGCACTCACCGTCCGCATCGCCCGCGAGGTGCTCACCGAGGCCGGTTTCCCAGCCGACCTGGTCTGCCTGGCCGCCGAACACACCGGCGAGGGACTGGCCCGGCGGCTGGCCGTCCGGCCGGAGGTGCGCCTCGTCGACTACGCGGGCACCACCGCCTTCGGGACCTGGCTGGAGGACAACGCGCGGCAGGCACGCGTGTTCACCTCCGTGTCCGCGGTCAACAGCGTGCTCGTCGAGTCGACGGGCGACTACCGCGACATGCTCGCCAACCTCGCCTTCTCCGTCTCCCTCTACAGCGGGCAGCTGTGCACCAGCCCGCAGAACCTGCTGATCCCCCGGGAGGGGATCGGCACCGACGAGGGGCACCGCTCCTTCGCCGAGGTCGTCGCCGACCTGGGCGGCGCCCTCGCCGAACTGCTGGACGACGATGCGCGGGCGTGCGGGATCCTGGGTGCGCTGCTCGGGCCCGCGGTCCGGGACCGGGTCGAGCGGGTCGCCGCCGGAGCGGCCGGGCCCGTGGCCGTGCCCTCCCGCGCGGTGCGCGACCCCCGCCACCCGCAGGCGGTCGTCCGTACCCCGGCCGTGGTGACCCTCGACGCGGGCCGGGAGGCCGACCGGGCCGTCCTGCTGTCCGAGTGGCAGGGCCCGGTGGTCTTCGCGGTGGCGGTGGACTCCGCCGCGGCCGGGGTGGAGCTCGTCGCTCGCACCACCCGCGAGTGCGGCGCGCTCTCCGTCGGCCTCTACTCCACCTCGCCGCAGGTGGAGGCGGCGATGGAACGGGCCTGCGCCGAGGCCGGGGTGATGCTCTCGGCCAACCTGATGGGCGACTGGTACATCTCCCAGTCGGCCGTCTACTCCGATCTGCACGGCACGGGGATGAACCCGTCGGGGAACGCGGTGTACTGCGACCCCGGGTTCGTGACCGCGCGCTTCCACACCGTCGGCGTGCGCCGCTACGGCGGTTCGATATGAACGGCACCCTCACCGACCTGCCGCTGCGCGGCCGCGAGCGGGAGATGCGGACCGTCCGCGAGCTCCTGGAGTACGGCCGTCGCGCCGGGCGCGCCCTGCTGACGGTCGAGGGGATGCCGGGCATCGGCAAGACCCGGCTGCTGCGGGAGGCCGCCGCCCTCGCCGAGGGGCTGGGCTACGTCCGCTACCACCCCGACCCGTGGACGGACCGGCCGCCGGGGCGCCGCCGCGGCGCCGCGGCCGGCCACGCCCGGGGCCGGCCGGGCCGCTGCCCCGCCGCGACGAGGCCCGTCCTCGTCCTCGTCGACGACGCCCGGCCCGCCCCCGATACCCCGCCGAGGCCCCACGCCCGCGAGCCGGGCGGCGACGAGCGGCCCGTCGTCTGGCTGGTCTCCCACCGGCCCGGCACGGGCCCCGTCCTGCCGCCCGGGCCCACGGGGCGCAGCGAGCGGCTGTCCCTCGGCCCGCTCAGCCCGTCCCACGCCCTGGACCTGGCCCGCGACCTGCTGGGCGTCGAACCGTCGCCCGACCTGGTCCGGCTGCTGGACCAGGCCCGCGGACACCCGCGGCTGCTGCTCGAACTGCTCGCCGGGCTCCGGGAGGAGGGATCCCTCGCGACCGTGGACGGGGAGGCCCGGCTGCTGACCACCCGGCTGCCCGCCCGGCTGTCCCTGCGGGCGGGGGCCACCCTGGAGCGGTTCTCCCCCGAGTGCCGTCAGCTGCTGCGCGTCGCGGCCGTCCTGGGGTGCGAGGTCGTCTACGAGGACGTGGCCCTGCTGCTGCGCACCTCGGTCTCGGCCCTGCTCCCGGCCCTGGAGGAGGTCGCGGCCACCGGTGTCGTGCGCCACGAGGGGGGCCGGGCCGTCTTCGCCGGGCCGCTGCTGCGCCGGCTCGTCGTCGAGTCCGTGCCCGAGTCGCTGCGGGTGTCCCTGCAGCGGGAGGCCGCGGCCCTACGGACCACGACGGGGCTCACGCCGGCGTTGCCCGCCGGACCCGAACTGAGCCGGCAGCAGCGGGAGCTGGTGGGGCTGGTGCGCGAGGGCCTCACCAACCAGCAGATCGCCCGGCGCCTGGCGCTGTCCCCGCACACCGTCAACTACCACCTGCGCAAGCTGTTCAAGGCCTACGGGGTGAGCTCGCGGATCGACCTGTTGACGGCGGCGGAGCACCTGGACCCCACCGGCAGTGCGGCCCGCGCCCGCCAGAACTGACCCCCGCGCGCATCTTCCCCCCAACCCGTACACCCGTACACCCGTACACCTGTACCGACCGTGGAGAGCCGTACCCGTGACCGATCCCGACCTCCTCCTCACCGGCACCTGGCCCCGCCCCGGCACCCCGCCGCCGGCCCGGCGCACCGCCTGGCTCCGCGACGCCCTGGCCGCCGAACCCGACGACGGCCGCGCACCGCAGCTGGTGGAGGAGGTGCGCTGCGACGTGCTCGTCGTGGGCGGCGGCTTCACCGGTCTGTGGACCGCCCTGGAGATCCTGCGGCGGGCCCCCGGCACGGACGTCGTGCTGATCGAGGCCGACGTGTGCGGAGCGGGCGCCAGCGGCGCCAACGCCGGCTATTTGATGCCGATGTGGGCACGGTTCAGCAGCCTGGTCGCCATCGGCGGCCACGAGGAGGCACGCCGCATCGGCGAGGCCTCCGCGCAGGCCGTCGACGAGATCCTCGACTTCGCCGGATCCCACGGCATCGACATCGAGCACCGGCGCGGCCCCTGGCTGTGGGCCGCCTCCGCCCCCGCCCAGCGCGGGGCCTGGCGGCATACCCTGGAGGACCTGCGGCGGGCCGGCGTCGAGCCGCTGCACGAGGTCTCCGCGGCGGAGTCGCGCCGCACCGTCGGCACCCGCAGCCACTTCGGCGGCGTCATCGACCCGGGCTGCGCCACCCTGCAGCCCGCCAAGCTGACCCGTGGGATGCGCCGCGTCGCACTGGACGAGGGCGTCCGCATCCACGAACGCACCCCGCTGACCGCCCTGCGCAACGCGCCCGGCGGCGCCACCACCGCGCACACGCCGTACGGCCGGGTGTTCGCGGACCGGGTCGTCCTGGCCGTCAACGCCTGGGCCGCACAGCTGGAGGACCTCGGCCGCCGCATGGTGACCGTGGCCAGCGACACAGTCCTGACCCGGCCTGTCCCGGAGCGGCTCGCGGCGCTCGGCTGGGACGGCGGGACCTCGGTCTGCGACGCGCGGCGGCGGCTGAACTACTACCGCACGACCCCGGACGGCAGGCTGGTCTTCGGCAAGGGCGGCTCCGGCGTGGCCTACGGCCATGCGGGACCCGACACCCTGTGGGGCGACGCCCTGCGCCCCGCCGAGCTCCACGCGCAGCTGGGTCGGCTCTTCCCGGAACTCGCCGACGCCCCGGTGGACATGGCCTGGACCGCGCCGGTCGAGTACTCGACCACCTCGCTGCCGTTCGCCGGCTGGCTGAAGACCGTCCCCGGGGTCTGCTACGCCACCGGCTACTCCGGGGACGGTGTGGGCCCGTCCCGGCTGATGGCCAAGGTGCTGGCCTCGCTCGTCCTGGGCACGAAGGACGAGTGGTCCGGCTCCGCCTTCACCCGCCCGCCGGGCGGCTGGCTCCCCCCGGAACCGGTCCGCTACCCGGGAGCTAGGCTGGTCATCCCCGCCCTGCGGGCGGTGGAACACCGCGAGGACCACGGCCGCCCCGTCCCGTCCCTCGTCAGGCGCCTCGCCTCGCTGGACCCCTCCAGCTTCCGCCGCTGACCGAGCCTCCGGGCCCCCGGACGCCGGCCGGTGCGGCGCTCACCTCCCCCTCCTCTGCCGGCGGGCGCTGCCGGGACCGGCCCGCCCTCCCGGACCGGCAGGTGCCTCTCGGACCGGACCAGGCCGCCCGCCGGCTCGGGGTGCGCCGTACGGACTTCGATCTGATCACCGGCCGGCTCGGGTTGGTTGTCCCCGGCCGGTTCGGTGGAGGTCGGCTACAAGCGGCAGGGCGGGGTGACCCGGATCCCCCTCTACGACTGTGCCGAGGCACGGTAGTCGTCACCAAGGCAGGCCGGTTGTCACTTTGGCTTGCCCGGGTGCTTGGCCCGACAGCGTCCTCAGTTGCGGGCGGGCAACTGTCGGGCGAAGCGGCGGACGGCGTCGCTGAAGGCATCCGGCGCGTCGAAGTTCGCCAGATGCCGGGCCCCAGGTATCAGTTCGACTCGGGCGTCGGGGTGCGCGCGGGCAAAGTCGCGCTCGCCGGTCCGGAAGACGGTGTCCTTCTCGCCGTTCAGGATCAAGACGGGAGCCGCCACGTGCCGCATGGCGCTCGCGTCGAAACGGCCGAGCACCTCGCCCCAGGCTGCCGGCAGCGTGTGGAACGCGTAGCCGGATCGTATGGTCGCCTCCACCACCTCGGGCGGGTAGAGCCGACGCAGCAGCCGGTCGTTCCATCGTGTCAGCCGCTGTGCGGATACGCGTGGCACGAGCCCCGCGGCCCATCGGTACGGCACCGCCCACGCACCGCGGGTCGAGGCACTGGCCCCCGCGAGAACGAGGCCGCGCAGTTGCCGTGGACGCCATCGGGCGAACTCCAGCGAGGTGTACCCGCCCAATGAGTGTCCGACGACCAGAGCGGGACCGCTGCCGAGTGACTCCACTGCGGCACCGATAACTTCCGTTGCCGCGTTCAGGCTCCAGGGTTGATCAGAGCGGCCACCGTGGCCCGGGAGGTCAACGGCTGCCACCGGAAATTCCTCACGCAGCGCGGCGAGCTGCGAGCTCCACTGCCCCGCGCTGAACCGCGTCCCGTGTACGAAGACAATGGGCGGTGCGTCCGCTGCCGTCATGAACAATCCCCCAGATCTGCGATCTCCTCAGGCCGACCCTAACGGGGGAGCTCACCGATACCGAGACGCCAAACCACTGGCACACGGGGACACGCAACCGGCCGACTCCGGCGATCCGTCACAGTCGGCGATCGGTCCCACTGGCGCGGTGCGGACGGCAGAGTTCTTGCCGGTGAGCAGCTCGGAGGGCAGCGGAACCCGGTGACGGCAACCCTGCTGCGCCAACAGCGGTGACAAGCAGCTTGCTGAGCCGGTGACACCGGCAGTGCTTCATCCCTACAAGACCGCAGGTCAGTACCGATCGTGTGGACAGCTTTCGTACTTCGGTACAACTCCTGAGCCGAAGCACGAAGGCAAGCGTGTTGTCACCAGTCCCGGATGAGGCGCCTGGCTGCGCCGTGACACGCTGGGAGTTGATACCAGGTCACGAGTGTTGCGACCAGTTCGGCCGACGCCGGCGAGGCGCACCTTCGACCTGGGGCGTGAGAACGGTAGACGTCAATGGGTTCGACGGAGTCCGATGGCTGAAGCGGTCCGAACACGGTCCGCCCGGACAGTGAACCGATCAAGGCGCCAGACCCTGGCTCTCGCTGTGGACGGCCGGCCATCAGCGGCGGGTCTCGATCCGCAGGCCGCCCGTGGTCACCTGGCGGATGGGGTCGCTCGCCAGCAGGTCGTGTGGCTGACCGAGCTGGATCGCGCTCGCCGCGTCCAGACGGGCCATCTGGGCGGCCGTGAACTCGATCTCGAGGGCGCCCAGGTTTTCCTCCAGCTGGGCAGGAGTGCGCGCCCCGATCAGGGTGGTTGCCACGCCCGGGTTCCGCAGGGTCCAGGCCAGCGCGACCTGGGCCGGGGTGCGACGCAGGTCTGCGGCGACCTCCCGGGCGACGCCGGCCATGGCCAGGTTGCGTTCGGTGAGGGTGCCCAAGGCGAGATTGTGGTTCCTGCGGGTGCTGTCGTCGTTGCCGGGGCTCGTCCCAGCCAGGTCGCCTCGGCCGTACTTGCCGCTGAGCACCCCGCCGCCCAGCGGTGAGTACGGGACCACGCCCAGGCCCAGTTCCCGTGCCATCGGGATCAGGTCGCGCTCCGCGGTGCGTTCGATCAGGCTGTACTCGAGCTGCAGCGCTACCAGCGGCGACCAGCCGCGCAGGTCCGCGATCGCCTGCATCCGGGACACCTGCCAGGCCGGGGTGTTGGAGATCGCCACGTACAGCACCTTGCCCTGCCGGACCAGGTCGTCCAGGCCGCGCAGGATCTCCTCGACGGGCGTGCGGAAGTCCCAGACGTGCAGGTACAGCAGGTCGATGTAGTCGGTGGCCAGCCGCCGCAGGCTTTGCTCCACCGAGCCGAACAGGGCCTTGCGGTGACCGCCCCCGGAGTTGGGGTCGCCGGGGCGGCGCAGCGTGGAGTACTTGGTCGCCAGCACCAGGCGTTCGCGCTCCTCGCGGGCGAACTCGCCCAACAGGCGCTCGGAGCTGCCGTCGGTGTAGGTGTCGGCGGTGTCGAGGAGGTTGCCGCCGAGCCCGACATAGTGGTCGAACAGCTTGCGGGCCTCGGCCCGCTCGGCACCCCAGCCCCACTCGGTCCCGAAGGTCGCGGTACCCAGGGCCAGCGGTGAGATCCGCAGTCCCGAGCGGCCCAGCAGCCGGTATTCGTCAAGGGCCAGTGCCATCAGGTCCTCCTGTGCTCGTGGTCTCTTGCCGGGACCGAGTCTGCGGCGGCGGCGGCCGCGGGGGTAAGGGACGGCCCTTCCTGGGAAGACCGGTCCTACCCTGACGGTTGGACCGGTCATGACGATGCGAACCATGGACGCCACCCAGGAGCTGGCCGCCTTCCTGCGGAGCAGGCGCGAAGGCCTCGACCCCGACCGGCTGGGCCTGCCGTCGCGTCGGCAGCCCCGGCGAACGGCGGGGCTGCGCCGGGAGGAGGTCGCCGAACTGGCAGGGGTGAGCACCGACTATGCACCCGACGGAGATTCCCGGGCGTCGGGCGAGCCCGAGCCGGCCGCACGCCCGGTGGACACGAGCAGCGACGGGCCCTGCGCCCCGGCACCCCCCTGAACACCACCGCTGCCCCCGCAGGCAGTCGCTGCACCCACCAGTACGACCAGCGGCAGACCGAGACAACCCCACGCTCTCGCACACCACACACCGACCACTCCTGTCACCGGAGACAGGGCTCCGACGTTCCGGCCGGCTCGACGGTTCCGCAGGCAGCCGCCCGCGTCAGGCGCGGTTGGCCGCGAGGGCGCCCGGGGGGCTGAGGCGACGCTGAGCGGCTTCGGCCGGGGTCACGAGGCGACCGTCAGAGCGTGCATCAAGGGACAGTCGATGTCCGCATCGACGGCAGCAGGGAGGTTCCGTCGGGAAGCTCGGACCCGAATCCAGTCGGAGGCACGTGGCATCGTGCTGCGTCGGGGAGGCAGTCGCTGCAGCCCCTCACGACGAGGCGTCCCGGAGCCAGGTGGGGGCCGGCCTCGATGACGTGGTCAAAGTCGTCCCTGTCGTCGTCGGGCCGATGTGCAAGGACCCGGACGCTTACTGCCACGGTGACGTTGACGGCGGTGCCGGTGGCCGGGGCGTCGGTGATGCCCAGCCCGTCCAGGATGGGGCGGCTGCGGGCACACAGCCGCGCATCGCACGCCTCGGCAGTCTGGAGGCTGCCAGGCCGCCCTGGGTGGCGGCGGCCCTCACCCGGAACTGCCGCACCCGGCCAGATGGACGCCGGGTGCCCGTCGGCTGGTGGATCGGACGGGCGGTCCGCAGCCTTCGAGTCAGCGGCCGGTCGATGGTCGAGGCGTCGGCGCGGGTCGCGAAGCGCCAGATGGATCGCCTCGTGACCCGCACCTCGGCCTCCTCGCGGAACCGGCGCCGCAGCCGGCCGCCAGCTGCTGCGGCGATCGGCTCAGCGCCGGCTTCTCCTCCACGACGGCGCGCAGGGCCGGCGGCCGGGAGAGGCCGGCACGCCGGAGAGGCCGGCGTGCCCGGCGGCTCAGGACCCGAGCAGTCCGCGCGCCGCCAGTTCCGGGGTCACCCCTTCGCCGAACCAGTACGCCTCCTCCAGATGCGGATAGCCCGAAAGGACGAAGTTCTCGATCCCGAGCGCGTGGTACTCATCGATCCGGTCGGCCACGTCCGCGTGGCTGCCGACCAGGGCCGTACCCGCGCCGCCGCGGACCAGCCCGACCCCGGCCCACAGGTTCGGGGAGATCTCCAGGCCGTCCCGCGAGCCGCCGTGCAGGGCCAGCATCCGCTGCTGCCCCACCGACTCGCTGGAGCCCAGCAACGTCTGCGCCCTCGTGATGTCCGCGTCCGACAGGTCCCCGAGCAGCCGGTCCGCCGCGCCCCAGGCCTCCTTCGCCGAGTCGCGCGAGATGGTGTGCAGCCGGATGCCGAAGCGGACCGTCCGCCCCCGCTCCTCGGCCAGCGAGCGGATCCAGTCGATCTTCTGCTTCACCTGCTGAGGCGGCTCGCCCCAGGTCAGGTAAACGTCGGCGTGCTCGGCGGCGACCGGGCCCGCTGCTGCCGAGGACCCGCCGAAGAAGATCTCCGGCAGCGGATCGGGCGGCAGTGCGGTCAGCCCCCCGTCGATCCGGTAGTGCTCGCCGTGGAAGTCGAACGGCTCCCCGCGCCAGGCCCCCCGTACGACCGACAGGAACTCGGCGGTGCGCTCGTAGCGGCGGTCGTGGTCGAGGTGGTCCCCGAAGCGCCGCTGCTCCGCAGAGTCGCCGCCCGTCACCACGTTGAGCAGAAGCCGGCCGCGGGTGATGCGCTGGTAGGTCGAGGCCATCTGGGCCGCCAGCGTCGGCGAGATGAGCCCGGGCCGGAACGCCACCAGGAACTTCAGCCGCTCGGTGTGCTGCGCGAGCGCCACGGTGGTCAGCCAGGCGTCCTCGCACCAGGTCCCCGTCGGGGTCAGCACCGCCTCGAAGCCGAGCCGTTCGGCGGCCTTCGCGATCTGCGCGAGGTACTCGATGTCCGGCTCGCGAAGCCCGGGCGCCGCGGTGTTGTGCGCGTAGGCGTGCCGGTCCACCAGGGTGCGGCCGTCGCCGCCCGTGGGCAGGAACCAGTGCAGACGGACCGTCATCAGGAGTCCTTCCCGTAGGTGCGCGGGGCGGTGGTGGAGGGCGGCAGGTCGCCGTTGAAGCGGGTGTCGACGACGTCCTTGAAGACGACCTTGCCCGGGATCAGCTTCAACTCGGTGAAGGTGTCGGCGATCTTCTGCTCGGAGGCGACCGCCGCGTCGTCCACGGCGACCGGCACGCGGGTGCCGTTGCTGCGCTTGACCGCGTCGAAGGCCACCTCGTACGGGAGGCCGGTCTCCTTCGACCAGACCTTCGCCCACTCCTCCGGGTGCTTGAACACCCAGTCCTGGGCGCGCCGGACGCGTGCCAGGTAGTCGCCGATGGCCTTGGACTTGGCCTGGTCCTCCAGGGCGGAGGGCGCCGCGACCTGGAATCCGAGGCCGTTGACGACACCCTCGCCCGAGGTGAGGACGCGGGCGCCGGTCCGCAGCACCTGGGAGGTGTACGGGTCCCAGACCGCCCAGGCGTCGACACTGCCACTGTTGAAGGCGGCCAGCGCGTCGGCGGGCTGGAGGAAGTTGATCGTCACATCCGTGGGCTTCAGGCCGGCCTGCTCCAGGCTCGCGATGAGCTGGAAGTGGGCGGAACTGCCCTGCGCCACAGCGATCTTCTTGCCGCGCAGCTCGGCGGCGGACTGGAGCGTGGAGCCCTTCGGTACGAGGAGCGCCTCACCCGAGGAGGAGCCGTGCGTGGCCGCCACGACGGCGATCTTCGACTTGGCGGCCGCGGCGAACACCGGCGGGGTGTTGCCCACGCCGCCGATGTCCACGGCCTTGGCGTTGACGGCTTCCAGCAGCGGCGGACCGGAGGTGAAGGTGGACCACTTGATGGTGTAGTCGAGGTTCTCCAGCTCGCCGGCGGCTTTCAGCAGCGACTCGGATCCGCCCTTCTGGTCCCCGACGCTGAGCGTGACCTTCGTGGTGCTCTTGGCGTCCCCAGCGGCGGTCGGGCCGCTGTCAGTCGCGGAGTTCCCGCCGCAGGCGGTCAGGACCAGGGACAGCGGGACCAGGGCGGCGAGCACGGGCAGGGAATGGCGTGTCATGTCGCTTCTCTTCGTTCTCTTGACGGGTGAAAGATCTTCTGGGTGGGGACGGGGTCTTCGGGCCACAGCCCTACGGGCGCGGGCCCTTGAGCCAACAGGACTCAGACGACGCCGAGTTCGGTGAGCAGCCGGGCGCGCAACGCCGCGAAGCCCGGGTCACCGACCTCGCGCGGCCGCTCCAGCGGGACCTGCGTGTCGTAGGCGATCCGTCCCCCGTCCATCACCAGCACGCGGTCGGCCAGCAGCACGGCCTCGTCCACGTCGTGCGTGACCAGCAGCACCGCGCAGCCGCGCCGCTGCCACAGCCGGGCCACCAGCTGCTGGGCCTTGATCCGGGTGAGGGCGTCGAGGGCGCCGAACGGCTCGTCCAGCAGCAGCAGATCGGGTTCGCGCACCAGCGCCCGGGCCAGGGACGCCCGCTGGGCCTCACCACCGGACAAGGTCTTGGGCCAGGCGTCCGTACGGTGCTCCAGCCCGACCTCGGCCAGGGCCAGCTCGGCGCGTTCGCGTCCCGGCTTGCCGGGCAGGCCGAGCAGAACGTTGCGCCAGACGCGCTTCCAGGGCATCAGCCGGGGCGCCTGGAAGGCCACGGCCCGCCGCTCCGGTACGAGGACATCGCCCTCGATCTCCCGGTCCAGGCCGGCGAGTACGCGCAGCAGGGTGGACTTGCCGCAGCCGCTGCGCCCGAGGAGCACGGTGAACTCGCCGGTCCGCAGGGTCAGATCGAGCCCGTCGATGACGGCCCGCCCGTCGAAGGAGCGGGTCAGAGCGGTGACCCGGACGGCGGTGCCGGCGTCCGTGGCCGCGGAGGAAGTGGCGGCTACTGCCCCGTGAACGTCGGTCGCCATTGCAGCAGCAGCCTTTCGAGAGTGCGGACGACGAGGTCGGCGGCCAGGCCGAGGAAGGCGTAGACGACGAGGCACACGACGATCACATCGGTGCGGAAGAACTCCCGCGCCTGGTTCATGAGGAAGCCGATACCGGCGTCGGCGTTGATGGACTCCCCGAACACCAGCGCCAGCCACGCGGTCGCGAGGGAGTAGCGCAACCCGGTCATGAAGCCCGGAAGCGCCCCCGGCAGCACCACGTGCCGCACCAGACCCCAACGGCTGAGGCCCAGTACCTGGCCCGCCTCGATCAGCTGCTCGTCCACCCCGCGGATCCCCGCGTACACGTTGAGGTACAGGTGGAAGGCCGTGCCGAGGGCGATCAGCGCGACCTTGGGGGCCTCCCCGATGCCCATCCAGATGATGAACAGGGGAATCAGGCCGACCCACGGCACCGTGCGCAGCATCTGCACGCTCGCGTCGATGAGGTCCTCGCCGAGCCGGGACAGTCCGGACAACAGCGCGAGGACCGTCCCTGCCGTGCCGCCTATGACCAGCCCGATCGAGACGCGTTGCAAGGACACGGCCATCGCCCCGGGAAGCGTCCCGTCGCCGATCAGGTCCGCCCCCGTGGAGGCGATGGTCGACGGTGGCGCGAGGGCGTCGGCCGGCAGCCACCCGAGGGTGCTGGCCAGCTGCCACAGCGCGACCAGCAGCAGGGGCCCGGTCGTCCTGCGGATCCAGCGGGGTACGGTACGCCGCCGGGCGGAGGACGGCTTGACCGCCACCAGTGCGGGGGAGTCCGGGGGTGAAGGGTCGGATGCCGGTGTGGCGGATATTTCCGGTGGCGCGTGGCCGATGGTCATGGAGGCTCCACGAAGACAAGGTGGGGAGGCAGGGGCACGCACCGCCCTGGCAGACCTCGCCCCGGCGTGGAGGGGGCAGGGAGGATCTTCAGGGCGGTTCAGGCGCGCGCGGGCATGCCGGGGGAGAGCGCGGAGCGCTCGTGACGCGTCAGAGACGGAGGGGCGTCAGGAAGAGGGCGTCAGCAGCCGCGGCAACAGGCGGCGGAAGCCACCCGCAGCAGGTCGACGTGACCGCGCGTGGTGAGCATGACTGAACGCAACATGCGGCGAAACCTAGCCATCCGGCCGGGCGCGGGTCAACGGCGTCTCGCACACTGGACTGGCCGTCCCTGATACCGGGCGCCACGCGGGGCGCGCAGGCCGGAAGAGAAGGCCCGGAAGGGACGACTGCAGTTCGTCGGGCAATGGATCTTGTGGCACCGCGCGGTGAGCTGACGCGATGGCTTGACTCTGGCACGACTTCTGGATGCCGTTGATGATCTTCGCTCGGCGGGGTGAACCGCACTCGACATGCTGTTCGTGAGGGCGGTCGTTGTGCTGCTCTTGTCGGGCGGCAACTCGCGGGGCACTGCGGCGCTGTGGATTCGTGATCGCCTGGACGAGTTGTTCGTCGACGAGGACGTCGCCGCTCGGTGTCCGGCGAACGGACGGCTTCGACTTTCCGTGCTGAGCGAGTTCCGTGACCGGCTGGCCGAAGGAGATCGCGCTGACCGGCTGCTGGCGGTGTTGGTCGAACGTCTCGTGGCCGCGGGTCTGGTCGAACGCAGTGGTCGGGTCCGGACCGATTCGACCCACGTGCTGGCGGCCGTCCGCCGGCTCAACCGGGGTGAACTGGTCGGCGAGACACTACGGATGGCTCTGGAACAGCTGGTGGCCCATGGTGAGGAGTGGCTGGCCGGGCTCGCCACGGCGGCCTGGGGTGACCGCTATGGCCGCCCAGCCCGTTATGAGCGGCCTCCGTGGGAAGGCGATGCCCTGATCGCATACGTCTTGCGGGTCGGCCAGGACGACATGAACATCCTGCGAGCTGTTCATGACGCCGGTGCCCCACCCGGGCTCCGGGCACTGCCCGCTGTTGAGCTGCTGCGGCAGGTCTGGGTCCAGCAGTACTGGACCGACGAGGACGGCCGGCTGTGCTGGCGGGGCCGAAATCCAGTCGGGACCGGGCAAGCCGCCGGACCACGGAGCGGCGCAACACGGGCAAGGCATCAGCGGACGGCCGGTTGGTTTGTAGGTCAGATGTGGTTGCTGGTGAGGCGTCCGTCGAAGGCGATGTCGAAGGCCGGGAGGGCTCGCTTCCAGCGGGTGGTCCAGCGTTTGCGGCCGGCGCCGGTCGGGTCCAGGGACAGCACCGCGAGGTAGACCCACTTCATGGCCGCGTTCTCCGAGGGGAAGTGGCCACGGGCCCTGACCGCCCGGCGGATGCGGGCGTTCACGGACTCGATCGCGTTCGTGGTGCAGACGATTCGGCGGATCTCGGCGTCGAACTGCAGGAACGGAAGGAACTCGGCCCACGCGTTCTCCCACAGCCGGACGATCGCCGGATACTTCTGCCCCCATTCCTCGCAGAATTCGCAGGAATCGACTGGTGGCAGCGTCCTCGGTCGGAGCGGTGTAGACCGGTTTCACTTCACCGGCCGCCTTCTACACGTGGCCGAGTGCCGCAGTCCCGAGGCGTTCGCCGGGCGGCGGGTCGTGGTGGTGGGCGCGGGCGACTCCGCGGTGCAGGCCGCCTCCGAGCTCGCCCGTACCAGCCGGACCACGCTCGCGACCCGGGCCCGGCCCCGCGCGGCCGGCTGCTGCGCACCCCGCCCGCCCAGCCCGTCCTGGACGGCGGCCGCTACCGCACCACGCTCGCCGCGGGCCTGCCCGACCGCCGGCCGATATTCACCGCCCTGGACGGCGACACGGTCACTTGGGCGGACGGGGCGATGGAGCGAGTGGACGCGGTGATCCCGGCGACCGGCCACCGGCCCCACCTTCCCTACCTCACCGGCCTGGACGGCGCACTGGATACAGCCGGGCGACCCCGGCACCGCGGCGGCGCCTCCCACGCTCACCCGGGTCTCGCGTTCGTTGGGCTGGAGTGGCAGCGCAGCCTGTCCTCGAACAGCCTGCGCGGCGTGGGCCGGGGTACGGGCCGGGCCGCCCGACGCCTCGCCGCACACTCGGCCCGGACGTGACCCCCCTGCCGCCTTGGTTCGACATATGTCAAAATAGACGTATGTCGAATGCGAAGGTTCTGCCGCTCCTGGAGCCCGATGTCGTTGTGTGCTGCCCGCCGCTGACCGAGCGCCCCATGTCCGCCGACGAGGCCGAGACCGCCGCGAAGATGTTCAAGGCGCTCGGCGACCCCGTCCGCCTGCGCCTGTTCTCCGCCGTCGCCTCGCATGAGGGCGGAGAGGCGTGCGTGTGCGACATCTCCGACGTCGGGGTGTCCCAGCCGACGGTCTCCCACCACCTGAAGAAGCTGAAGGAGGCCGGCCTCCTGTCCTCCGAGCGCCGGGGCACGTGGGTGTACTACCGGGTCGAGCCCTCCGTCCTCGCCGCCATGGGCGCACTGCTGTCCGGCGCCGCGAAGGCGGCGTAGGGCTCCTCCCGGTCGGGTCGATCGGTAGCCTCCTTCATCGTTCATCGATTATCGTCGATTAACGATGAAGGAGGTCCTGTTCGTGCTCAGTGAAGATGACGCCCGCGTGTATGCGGGCTGGTTCAAGGCCCTGGCCGACCCCACCCGCGTGCGCCTGCTGCACCTGCTGGCCGGCGAGGGCCGGGCGATGAGCGTGGGCGAGATCGTGGAGCGGGCCGAGGTCGGCCAGTCGACGGTCTCCCACCACCTCAAGATCCTGGCCGAGGTGCGGTTCGTCCTGGCCGAACGCCAGAGCACTTCCACCCTCTACACGGTCAACCGCACCTGCCAGAGCGTCTTCCCCCGCGCCGTGTCCGCGATCCTCGGCGAGGAGGCACCCGCCGGTGACTGCTGAGATCCGCATCGCGGCGATGACGGCCGGGCACGCCCAGCAGGTACTGGCGATCTACCAGGCCGGAATCGAGGAGGGCAACGCCACCTTCGAGACCCAGGCACCAGCCTGGGACGTCTTCGACGCCGGGAAGCTGTCCGCGCACCGGACCCCGGCGCCCGCGGCGCCGCTCGCCGCTTCCTCGCGGCGCTGGTCGAGTCGACCGAGGCCGCCGGGATCTGGACGATCCAGTCCGGGATCTTCCCCGAGAACACCGCCAGCCTCGCCGTCCACAAGCGGGCGGGTTTCCGGGTGATCGGAACCCGTGAGCGCATCGGCCGACACCTCGGGGTGTGGCGTGACGTCGTACTGCTGGAACGCCGCAGCCCGCAGATCCGCTGAAGCACTGCACCGGCCTACTCGGGCAGATCCCTCTCCCGTGGATCGGGGCCGCGCCGGACAGGGGGCGCCGCCCGGGTGCGCGGATGCGGGCGGCGGCCCCCGCTTCAGTCGAGGTGGCGGCCCTGGTATCCGGCTTCGGCGATGGCGGCGATGATCAGTTCCGGGTCCACGGGGTTGACGCACTCGACGACGGTGCGTTCAGTGCGTACGTCCGTGAAGCTGGTGGTGACGCCGGGGAGTTCTTCGATTTCGTCGTCGATGAGGAGGCCGCAGCTGTTGCAGTGCGTGCCGGTGACGGCGAAGGTCATGCGGGTGGTGCTCACTTGGCGGTCTCCGGGTTCTGGCCGGGGTCGTTGAAGGTGATCTGGCCGCCGTACATGCCCATGCCGCAGGTGAAGGAGAGGGTGCCGACCTTGGGTGTGCCGAGGTCGATGGCCTTCTCGCCGGTGACGGGCAGGACCTCTTGGACGCCGCGGTCGGGGACGACGAAGGAGCGGACGCAGCCGTTCGTGCCGTGGGTCGCGACGACGAGCTTGGTGGGTACCCCGGCCCGGGCGGTGACGGCGCTGGGTGTGTAGGAGTTCGTGCGGACCTGCAGGGTGATCGTCTGGGTGCCGTCGGCATCGGTCCGTACCGTCTGGGCGGGAACGCCGGCCGCGACCGCCGAAGGAGCGGGGGTGGGCCACCAGCCGCCCAGGCGCAGTCCGGATCCCAGGGTCCACACGGCGACGAGCAGGACGATGACGCCGGTGACCGCCGTGAGGCGGCCCTGCCACAGCTTGGCGGCCGAGCGCAGGAGGAATCCGAGGACGGCGAAGAGCGGCCCCGTGCCGAGGACGAAGCCGGCCATGACCGCCGCCCCCGTGTACGGGGAGCCGGAGGTGACGGCGATCAGCTCCACGCTCATCGTCACCCCGCAGGGGATCAGGACCGTCAGGAAGCCGAGGACGGCCGGGGTGGTGACCGCGGTGGACTTCGCCGAGCGGCGCACCCGCCGGCCCCAGGAGGCAGGCAGCCGCGGCACCAGGTGCCGCACGGCCCGCACGCCGAGCATGTCGAGGGCGAACACCGCCATCAGGACGGCGCTGGCCACGAGCAGGGCCGCACGCGCCTGCGGGCCGGGCTGGACGGCGGCGCCGACGAGCCCGAGGACGGCACCGAGGAGGGCGTGGGAGGCGAGCTTGGCGCCGAGGAATGCGGCGACGGGCGTGAGCAGCCCGCTGCGCTCCCACGCTTCGGCCGACCAGGCGGTGGCGCGGCGGCCGACGGCGCCGGCGAGCAGGCCGCCCTGGACGGCGGCGCAGGAGGCGCCGCCGGCGAAGAGGCCGGTGGTCACACCGGTGAGGAAGAGGGTGCTGGTGGAAGCCATGGAGGAAGAGGTCTCCTCTGAGAAAGGGGGAAGCCGGAGCAAGGACACGGCAAGGCACCCGCCGGCCCGAAGGGCCCGTGAAGGGCTGGGGGCGGGAGCCGGGACTGCTCAGGTCCGGCTGACGCAGAGGAGCGAGACGGGATCGGGAGCCCGAGGCCAGCCACAGGAGACTCCCAGCGGGCGCGCCGACCGGGCGGCGAGGACGGGAGCCTCTGCCAGGACGGCGGGGCCGGGCGCGGTGAACCTGACGGGAGCCGGGGGCTGTGCGGAGGCCAGCGGGCACTCCATGGCCATCGCCGGGCAGCCGTCACCACCTTGATCTGCTACAGCCGGTCCATGGGAAGCGGCCGCTCCGTCCGCCATGGCGGGCGTGCCCAAACCGATGGCCATGCCGCCCATCACGGGGGGCATGCGCATCGTGTCCGCATGGCCGGGCCCCGACATCAGGCACGCGCACAGCAGCAGCACACCGGCCAGCAGGGTGGCGAGTGCCGGCTGCGGGCGCCGGGCCGAACGGATGGGCATGCCCGTGATGCTAGCGAGGCCGCGCCTTCAACCGGACGCCGGGCCGGCAGACACGCACGGCCCCGTAACAGGCCAGGGGCAGCATCGCGAGCGGGTGCGGGCGCGGTGCGTCCACGGCGCGGTCGAGCTGAGCGAACAGGAGACTGGCTTCAGCCTTCTGCCGGTGGAGTAACCCACCCTGGGTGGAGCCGGCGTGGGCTTTGTGGGCGCCGAAGCGCGGGGCGTCGACTGGCCCGGACGGTCCGGCCCCCAGCGCCCAGCGCGGCTCAGCGGCCTAAAGGCAGGGCCGTGCTTCCCCGCCCGGGCTTGCCCGGGGCAGGGTGCTGGGGCTGGAGGTAGGAACGCGCGATCAGTCGAACTCCATGCCGAAGTACGGGTTGGGTTCGCCTGTGTAGGGGTCGATGCCGGACTCCCAGCGCCGTTGTTCCTCGCGCCAGTGGACGAAGTGCGGTGCGGGCTCTCCCCAGAGAGACGCATCACTGAGCGGGCACGCGTCGAAGCCCTCGGCGAACAGGCGGCGGAGGAACTCCACCATTCCGCAGTCGTAGATCTTCCAGTGGGGCCAGCCGTGCCGTTCCCAGACGATGACCTGCCATTTGTCGGGGTCCTCAGCAACGGCAACCCAGCCGGTGATGTCAGCTCCGCAGCTGCTGCCCCAGGCGATGACGGAATCAGGGCTTGCGCTGACACCGTCGGGTCCTCCTTCGGTCGCCCATATGTGCCGCATGATGGCGGTCTCGCCCGCCATGCTTCCGAATCCCGGGCCGTCTGGTGCCTGTGTAGTCGCTTCGGGAGTGAAAACGCCGAACGCGTCATCTATGCCCCCAGCTCCGTAGGTGGCCATGAAGGCTGTGTAGTCGGAAGGGAATCCGACTCCCCAAGCTCGTCGCATCGCGTCCCAGTCCACCTGCTCATCCGCACCGTCATGGGCGGGCATGACGGACAGAAGTGCGGCGAGAGGTGTTTCCTCAGGTGGCATGGCTCCTCCAGCACTGTGCTCGTGTGGGCGCAACATATCCGGCGTCACCGACATCGGGTCTCCTGGGGCGTGGGAACGAAGCAGGTCAGACCCATCTTCTGCCGCCACTTGCGACAACTGGCGCCGTCTGCTGTGAGCACAGGGTGCGGCCTGCAGTGCGAGCGGCAGTTGTCTGGTCAGCGAAGGACAGCGGGCGCGAGGTGGGCGGGCTTGGACGTTTGGGAGCATCTGCGGTCTCCTTCTGCGATCTTGTGGCTCGCCCTGGGTATGACTGGGGCTTCCAGTGCCGTGGGGTCCAGGTGTCGGCTGGGTGAAGGCAGGGCCGCGATGACGTCGCTCTTTGAGCGTCTGGACACGGAAGAGGCCATCATGCGCGAGGAGTTGTCCGTGCTTCGCGAAAAGGTTGCGGCAGCCGAGGAGCGGCTGGTCCACCTGACGATCACGCGCGAGACCCTCCGTTCCCTGACAGGAGAGGATCACGCTGGCGACGGCAGCACCGGACCTCAGGCGCCGGAGCAGGCTGCGGCAGGTGGCGTGGACTCCGCGGATGCGCCGACGTCCGAAGCGCTGCCCGGCGGAGTCCCGGATCCCGGTACCCCGCCGGACTCGTCGGGGCCACTGGAGTTGACGGTGGCCGTGAACGGATGCTGGCGCTCTGACACCTCATAGGGGCGGCGGGTGGAGACAACCCAGTCCCGGTTGAAGCGGCTGGTGAAGGAGGGCCTGGTCGTGGAGAACCCCACCGCCTGGTTCGCGATCGCCCCGGCCGCGGACACGAGCGAGAGGGAAGGGGCCGCCGTGGCGTGAGCGCGGCCGCGAGCGCGCGGCATGTGAAGGGTGGCACCGCCGAGGGTTCAGCGCGGCGGTGCCGGGTTGCGTGACCGCCCAGCTGAGGGTGGCTTCCGCATGTCCGAGCGTAGTAGAGGCTCTCTCCGCTCGGCGTCCGGAGCCACGAAGTTCGTCATGCCCGTTGGCTGACGTCCGCAGGGCCCGCCCGGTGAACTCGGCGGCCGCATGGTCGGTGCCATGCTGCGGGCCCTGACCGCCACGCCCGGTGTCCCGGTTCCCGACGGCCCCCGCGCCTGGGCGACGGCTGCCCGCTCCCGCTCCACCCCCCCGCCGCCGCGGCCCCCGGACAGGCTGACTGAGCATCGGCTCGTCAACCCCCGAGAAGGCGCCTGACAGAGGGTCCGGGTCAGCCGAAGTCACCTACTCATAGGCTATTTTGACTGGTCTTCTGTCTTAAACCGACTTTCATTACGA
Source organism: Streptomyces sp. NPDC058157 (assembly GCF_042884105.1). Lineage (NCBI taxonomy): Bacteria > Bacillati > Actinomycetota > Actinomycetes > Kitasatosporales > Streptomycetaceae > Streptomyces > Streptomyces sp. NPDC058157. The sequence goes on along the minus strand of NZ_JBHVUQ010000056.1, from coordinate 12,599 downwards.
ACTAGGGGAGAACGCCATGAGCATCACCAGGACTGCACGTAGGACGCGGGCCGAGATCGCCGTATCCATCGCCGCCCTGGCCGCGGGCTCACTCATACTCACCGCCTGCAGCGGAAGCAGTGACAGCGCTGGCAAGCTCGACGGTACCTACTACATCAAGGACGTCAACGGCACGTCCGACCTCGGCCAGCTGGTCGTCAAGGGCAACAATGTCTCGCATCACGAGTACGAGTGCGATGGTGTCTACGACAAGGCGGACGTGACCAGCACCGGCGAGTTCAACAAGGATCAGTCCCAGATCATCTGGACGGTCGCCGGAGACGACACCCGCAACAAGCGGACCGGCACCGAGCCCATCTCAACCAGCAGCACCTCGATCAGCGTCAGCGGCAGCGTGTACGTACGTGACAACTCCGATGCGGGCAAGGCTCTGCTGGACGCCTTCAAGGCCAAGTGCAAGAAGTAACGTCGACGTCCCGCTCGGCCAGCCAAGCAGCGCAGAACCCCGTGGACATCGCGTACACGGGTTCTGTCCTTCCTCGCCTGGCCAGAGGCGGGCGCCTTCGTCCAGGAGCTGGGCGAGGTAGGCGTAACGTAATGCCGCTGCCAGTCCACGAGGTCCCGTACCCCACACCGAAGGCGCCTACCCCCTCGGACGGTGGCTGTCGGACCAGAGCCCCAGTGTCGCCGGGTTCCGGTCCTCATCGATCGCGGCGAGCTCGGAGGTCCGGGTATGTCAGGCCCGGTCGGCGGATGTAGCCACCCCGGCCGGGACGTACGGCTCAGCCTTCGGCCGGCCCCCGTCCGGCGTCCGCCGCGGTTTGCAAGTCCCCGACCCGAGGGATTGGCGTGAGGCCGCCCTAGCGGGTCGGCGCGGCGCGAAGGCGCCTGTCACGCCCGGTCCACGCCCAGCTTCGCGAGGGCAGCGAGCTGGCCGGCGGTGAGTTTGTTCCGCCGGCTCTCGGTGTTGGAGACCCACTCGCCCAGCTTCACGATCACCGGCTCCGCGTCGCCAACGACCGCGATCTCCTCCCCGTGCGCCCGGGGCACCCGCCGGTCCGCGCCTTCCCGCTCCACCCACTGCGTGAGCGCTGCCAGGCCCTGCTGGACGACGCCGAGTGGGCCCTGGGAATCGAGGGGGCACCGCCGCGTGATCTCCAGCTGACGGTCGGCGTCCATCACGACCGCGCGGACTCTGCCCGCCGGCTGAGCCGGGCCGGCGGCACCGGCCCGCGGACCAGCGAGGTGCGGAACCTCAGACTCAAGCAGCAGCGCGCGGGCGCCGAGCAGCGGCCCGCGGTGCTGGAGCCGGGCGCATGGGGGCAGATCCCGCTGTTCACGATCCCCAGGACTCTGACAGCAGACACGGTCCGGGCGGTCGCGGACCGGCCGGTTCCCGGGTGGGAGAAAGCCCAGGCGGTGCTCGAGGAGATCGCCGCCGAACAGGGACTGAGCCGCGGGAACCGCTACCGCAAGGCCGCGCTGCTGCGACTAGCGCTGGCGGTCCGCGCGGCCGAAGGCACCCGGCTCCTGCCCGAGGTGCTCCTCCGGGACCTGCCCGCCTGCCGCGACACCACCCGCCTCGTTCTCCAGCGGGCCGGGCTGCTGGCTTCCGAGCCGGAACCCCTGCGACTGCTCCCAGCGAGCCGGCGCCCACCCCGGACCGTGGCAGTCCGCACACGACCCCGGTGCAGGTCGCCGCGGTCGTGTGCGGACTGCCAGGCGTGGATGCCCTCTGGACAGTACGGTTCCCGCTGCACGCCCTGTCGGCACTGGCGCGAGAAGCTGACGCGGGGCACCTGCGCACGCTGCCACCGGCAGGAACTCCCGCTGCGGAAGGGCCGCTGCCGCGGCTGCCGCCCGTACCGTCTCCTCGACGACGCCCAGCCCGCCACCACCCGGTACACACAGCTGCTGATCGATGTGGCCGTCCGCGGGTCTGGACCGCCCCCGCCGATCCCGGTCGACGAGCCGTCCCGCGCGGAACCTGCCGCTCGCTCCGGTGCACACCGCTGCCGGGCAGGAGCAGCTGTTTGCCATCCGGCGCGACTGGACGCGACTGCTGCCGCCTCTCCAGGGCGGAACACGGCCGAACTGGTGCTGAACGGGACGGCTGCACGGCTGGTCGAGGACTTCAGCCGGGTTCTGAACGAGCGGCAGTCACCCAGTCACAACAGCAACATCCGCACCCTGAGCATCCTCGTCCACTGGTGCGGCGCCCAAGCCGCCATCTCCGAGCGGGACATCCACGACCTGGCCCGGAACGGACCAGATCTCACGGCCAAGACCGTCTGCCAGTTCCTGCGCGACCGGGGCATCCTCCTCCAGGACCCCGACCTCCATCGCGACGTCGATCTGACGTGGATCGACATCACCCTCGCCGCGCTGCCGGAGATCCTCGCCGACGAGGTAGGGCAGTGGGTGAAGGTGCTACGGAGCCGGGGGCGCCACGAGGGCGAGGTCCGCGGCTACGACGCGATTCGCCCGTACCTGGCCTCCCTCCAGCCCGTGCTCACCGCTTGGGCAGAGGCCGATGTGCTCTCGCTTCGAGAGGTCACCCGGCATCACGTCGACGCGGCCGTGACCTGCCATTCCGGACGTGCCCGCAGGCAGCTCGCCCTTGCCTTGCGCAGCCTGTTCAGGACGCTGAAGCGGGAACGGGTGGTCTTCCGCGATCCCGCCCAGCACCCGCGTCGGCAGCCCGACGGGGATCCCCAAGCCGATCCCCAGCGACCTGCTGGCCAACGCGTTGCGGCAGACGAAGACGCCGCTCGGGCGTCTGGTCCTCGTCCTGGCCGCTGTCCACGCCGTGCCCGTCCACGAGCTCCGCACGATCCTGACCTGCGACCTGGATCTCGCGCGTGGCACCCTCGTCATCCGCCGCGGCCTTCGACGGCACACCCTCTACCTGGACGAACTCACCCACCAGACCGCGGCCGACTGGCTTGACTGCCGGCACCGCCGATGGCCTGCGTCTACCAACCCACGCCTGATCGTCAGCCAGAGATCGGCGCTCGCCCCTGACCATCCCCCTGTCGGCAAGACCCTGCTCCGAGACGGCGTGCCCCAAGGGCTGACCCTGGTCGGCCTGCGCCAGGACCGCATCCTCAACGAGGCAGCCGAAACCGCAGACCCCCTCCGGCTGATGAGGCTCTTCGGGATCACAGAGAAGACCGCCATGCACTACGTCACCGCCGCCCACCCCGAACGCACGGTGAGGATGCCCAGGTGAGGGGGAGGCGAGGTTGTGTGTTACGCGCTCCGCTGGTCACGGGTGTTTTGGCGGAGTTGCTCGGTGTGCCGGGTCAGGGTGTCGATGTGTTCGGCGAGGTGGGCGTCCTGGGGTCGTAGGTGTGCTCGGGCAGCGGCCAGGGGTTGGACCAGGCGGGCGGCGTCGTTGTCGGCGAGGGTCAGGTTCAGCTCGCCGATCGCGTGGTCGGCGCCGGTCTGGAGGCCGGTGAGGGCGGTGATCTGTGCGGCGATGCGTCGGAGGTCGGCTGCGTTGGCGCGTGCCCAGGCGGTGACGGTGCGGTCGGCGGCGCGGGTGTTGCGGGTTGCCTGGATGCGTTCCTCGCCGGTGCTTCCGGCGGCGCCGGGACGCAGGCGTAGGTAGCGGCGTTCGGCGGCCTGCCGGCTGGCGACGCCCAGGGGTTGTGCGAGGTCGGCCCAGCTGGCTCCCTTCCCGCGGGCGGTTTCGATCAGGCCGCTCTCCCAGCCGGCGAGCTGCTCGCGGACCTCGCGGAGCATCAGCAGTGCGGCCAGGGCCGGGTGCGGACCGGAGGCTTCGGCGGGCGGTGCTGCGGTCGGCGTCGCTGGTGAGGACTGCTGTGCCTCTTCCACGGACCGGTTGATGGCCTCCAAGGCCGCTGCGGCGGCGTGGAAGGACACGGGTACGGGGGGTGTATCTGCCGGGGTCACGGCACACTCGTCGTCTTGTCATCCTCCAGATGACTGCCTGCTTGTCATCGTTTCGATGACATGTTACAACGGTGGCACGTTGAAGCGCATTGGCAGTTTCTGCCTGAACCAACTGGAGGTGTTTCGCGATGTTGATGCGCACCGACCCGTTCCGCGAGATGGACCGGATCGTCCAGCAGCTGTCGGGTGCGTCGGGGACCTGGTCGAAGCCGTCGGTCATGCCGATGGACGCCTATCGCGAGGGCGACGCGTACGTGATCGCCTTCGACCTCCCCGGCGTGAGTACCGAGGCGATCGACATCGACGTCGAGCGGAACATGCTGACCGTGAAGGCGGAGCGCCGCCCGGTTGCGAAGGCCGACTCGGTGAAGATGGAACTCTCCGAGCGGCCGCTGGGTGTCTTCTCCCGCCAGATCATGCTGGCCGACACCTTGGACACCGAGCACATCGAAGCCGAGTACGACGCGGGTGTCCTGACCCTGCGGATCCCGATCGCCGAGCGCGCCAAGCCGCGCAAGATCAGCATCGGCACCGCGGCCGACACCGGCCCCCGGCAGATCTCCGCCTGAAGCGCACCAGCAGCCGGCGGAGGGCGGGCAAGAGTCGATCCCCCTCCGGCACCCGCCCTCCGCCACCCCATGTGACCTGCTTCACCCCTTCCCGGAGGTGATGTCGATGTCGATGCGCAGGGAGTCGTTCCTGGCCCACGTCCAGGAGCGCGGCGAGTACGAGACCGCGAAGGAAGCCGACCGCGCTGCCCGTGTCGTTTTGGCCCTGCTCGGCGCCCACCTCGTCGGGACGGTCCGGGCCGAGCTCGCTGCCCGGCTCCCCGAGGCGTATGGCGTTCGACCAGATGCTGGAACGAGTGCGCTACGAAGGCGCCTACCCCACCCGCGAACGTGCCGCGGAAGCCGTCCACCAGGTCCTGGCCGCCCTCGGCCGCCAGCTCACCGGCTACGAACGCGTCGACCTCGCCCAGCGGCTGCCCGTCGAAGCCGCCCTCATCCTGACCGCCCAGATCCCCGACACCCAGCACCTCACCGGCTGGGGCTTCCTCAAAGACCTGGCAGCCCGCACCGGTGTGAGCCCGGCTGTCGCCTGCTGGGACATCGGCGCCGTACTCGCCGTCGCCACCCGCCTCGCCGGCCTCGACCTCCTCGCCCGCATCCTCGGCCAGCTCCCCGACGACTACGCCCCTCCTCTTCGGCCGGGCACAGCTGCGCCGCCCCGAGCCCGCCGCCGCCTGACCGGCGCCCCGGCACCCGGCACATGAGAAACGGGTCCGGGACCGCTGCTGCGGTCCCGGACCCGTCGCCTGAGGCGGAGCCTCAGTGCTTGAAGGTGCCCTTGATCTCTCCAAGGCCCGGCGGGCATGTCCCTTGGCCTGGTCGCCCTGGGCTCGGCCGTCTGCCCACCAGGCACAGCTGATCACTGCCTGCTCAGGAGAGAAGGTCACCAGCGAAGCGTGGATCACGAGGGGGCCTTTCTGCTGCGGCCAATTCGACTTGCTCTTCCCGTGATCGGCCTCACCTCATCAAAACGATTCTTCCGCTTCTCGGACACCCGCCGTCGCAGGCGGCCAGGCGATCTGTGCTTTGGCTGCTTCCCGGGCACCGCTGGATAGCCAAGGAGAGGTGCCTCTGCAGGGCGCCGCCTCGACCGTTCAAGAGGCGAGGGGCCGATCTTCGGCCTCTCTTCGCGACCCGTGTCTGACCTTCGTTCGCCAGGTCGCGGTCGTCCAGGTATCCGGAAGTGACCCTTCCGAGTCCCCGGGCCTTGCATCGGCCCAAGGGCCTGCTCGGCGGGTGCGCGGAGGCGGTGGTGGCCCTGGCCCTGGGGTAGCCGGGACGGCCCGAGGCGGGGCCGGCTCGAGGAACGTCTCGTGGGCTTCAACGAGGTCGGCTCATCCGGGGAGCATCGCCGTGTGGGCGGCGGGTGCGGCGGGCTCTATCGGGGCAGGAGGGCGCGTACGGTCTTGCCGCCTGTGGGGGCCTCGGTGACACGGGTGGTGCGGGAGAGGCGGTCGACCATGGGTCAGCCGAAGCCGCCCGTGCCGCGGTTCAGGTCGGGGGTCCGCAAACGCGGCGCCTGCGGGCTCGGATCGTGGACGGCCACCTCTGTCGGCGGCCTCGGCCCCGAGCGGGGGGACCGGGACCTCGAGGAAGTCTCGGGTTCGCTCACGAGCGTCGGCGGTAGTGGCGGTGGGGCACGCGGCCCCTACATGGACGCTCATCATGTCCATCGCCTGCCCCCGGCTCCCTGAAGTGCCCCGCCTGGGACCGCCCGTGCTTGTGCCCCGTCCGGGGGAGGACAACCCTGCGGCCACCGCTTCCATGCTCCTCGGTGGGCGCTGTTCGGCATCGATTACCTCATCCGCGAGTCTCCGTAAATCTACGTTGGCCGAGATAGACATTGGATGGTGATGGCGGTATTGTTCTTCTCGTAGCCCGAAGAGATCGAAGGGCCCGGCAGAGACGAACTGCCGGGCAGTAAGACCCGTAGTTGCAGTGCGCATGACGGTACGGTGACGGAGTTTCGAAGCCAGGTTGGTTGCAGGACGGCGACGGGACTGGTCACCGGACCGGGCGGCCCGCAGTGATCAGGGGCCGCCGGCGGCAGTACAAGCAGTTGACGCAGTGGTTGCAGTACCCAGCAGTGCAGGACGCAGTACAAGCAGTTCGCAGTACCCGTTGGTAAAGCAGTTGATCACCGAGGGAAGAACGGAGGAACGAGACGCCATCAGGATCGCCCGGGAGGAAGCAGATCCCGGGTACCGCAGGACATCGATAGTGAGGTGGTCTCCGGTCAAGCAACCGCGATCCCCGCAGCCCCGACAGCATTCTGGTCGAGGCGGCGGACACAGAAGGCCGACGCATGATCAGGGTCGGCAGATGGTGTAGCAGTTCCTTCGGGGCCCTGGCGCGATAGGCGTCAGGGCCCCTCCACGCGTTTCGAGAGAGGTTCCATGACAGCACCGGATCCGACAGGCCCGCTCGACGGCCACCTGGACGACGACGACTACCCCGCCTACACCATGGGCCGGGCCGCCGAAATGCTCGGCACTACCCAGGGCTTCCTCCGCGCCATCGGCGAAGCCCGCCTCATCACCCCGCTCCGCTCCGCCGGCGGACACCGCCGCTACTCCCGCTACCAGCTCAGGATCGCCGCCCGAGCCCGGGAACTCGTCGACCAGGGCACCCCCATCGAGGCCGCCTGCCGGATCGTCATCCTCGAGGACCAGCTTGAAGAGGCCCAGCGGCTCAACGCCGAATACCGCCGTGCCGCCGAGGAGCATCCGGCCGCGCCCTGAAACGGCCGGCGCCAGGTGCCGCCGGCACGGGGGTGAGGTGCTGCTGTGTCTCGACCTCTCCGGTCTGGTGACAGGGTGTGTCTGCGTGTACCGTCTGGGTCAGCTGTCGTGGTTCGGACGTTGCCGTTATGCCCACGCCTTCGGCGAGGGTCTGTTGCTGTGCTGTGCCGCAGGGACCAGGGCGATCACCTCCGCCTCCCGCATGGTGCGGGAGGCATCCATCGACTGGAAGGCACGGATATGGCTACGGGAACTGTGAAGTGGTTCAACGCGGAGAAGGGCTTCGGCTTCATCGCACAGGACGGCGGTGGCCCGGACGTCTTCGCCCATTACTCGGCCATCAACTCCTCCGGCTTCCGTGAGCTCCAGGAGGGCCAGGCCGTGACGTTCGACGTCACCCAGGGCCAGAAGGGCCCGCAGGCGGAGAACATCAACCCGGCCTGACCCTGTCCACCACCGCCCGCAGACCAGCGGCTTACCGTGCTCGAAGAGAAGGCGCCTCGAGCAGCGAACGAGCACGCCTGACGCGGGTGGCGGGCGGAGGTAGGAGGAACGAGATCGGGGCCGCGCGGCTCTTGCCGCACGGCCCCGATCCATGTCCGGGCCGGCAGCCGAGACGAGTTCGCCCCGCCCCGCGACAGCGGGTGATGCGGTGCGCGGATGTCCACGCGCGGACAGGCCAAGCGACAGCGGGCCGACCAAGAACACCTCCCCATCATTCTCAGCCTCGGTGGAAACCCCACCAGCCCGCAGAACCTGTGGCCGAAACCCCGCTACCAGGCGGGCGGTTCCACCGCCGTCGACAAGGGCCGAGTCCCAGCTCCAGGCGGCCTGCGCCGGAACCATCCGGCTCGCCCCGGCCCAGCGTGCCGTCGCCACCGACGGGACCACCGCGCTGGCCGCCGTCGGCATCAGCTGACCTCGGCCGCGCATCGCCCGATCGAGCGGAGCGGGATCGCACGTGCTGAGCCACCCGCTCAGGCGTCTGTGTCGAGGAGGCGCTGGTCGACTTCCTTGAACGACCAGGTTCCTGCGGTGCGGGTGAGGACCCAGACCAGGTCGAAGCGGTCCGGCCAGGAGGTGGGGGCACCGCTGCGCGGTGCGAGGGCCTTCGCGATCGTGGGGATCCGGGAGTGCTCCCAGCAGATCAGCACGGGGCCGGCGGCCGCCGAGACGGCCGCCGCCAGATCGGTTTCCTTCGACTCGGCGTAGGTGAGGTCGATGGACAGGCCGAGTTGCCTGGCCAGCGGGGTGACGGTCTGTCGCATCCGGTGGCCTCCGGCGTCCGGCCCCTGATCGGTGGCGGCATACACCTTGACGGGCCGCTCCAGCCCGGCGGCCGGCTTCGGGGCGAACAGCCGCGGCAGGGCGTTGGCCCGGGCCCAGCCCCGGTCGGTCAGGGAGTGACTGTCCGGCTTGCCGTTGTCGTCCCTGCCCTTCTCGCTGCCGGTGGGCTTCTCACCGTGCCGGATGATCATCACGACCAGGTCGCCGCTGCCGCTGCCGCTGCCGTCTCCACCGGTCGTCGCGCCAGGCGATGGGCTCGGCGCGGACGGCGGCGGGGTGGCGCTCTTGCTCTTGGAGGCGCAGCCGGCCACCAGTAGGGGCACCGCCCTCAGCCCCCCGATCACACTGCGGCGGCTGAGCGCAGAAGACCGTCCCTCGTAGTCGTGGACCATGCCTCGTGACTCCCCGTTCGGTGCGGTGCCCACCTCTGGGCCGAGCACAGAGGAGCACATTCGTCGTGGCCCGAGCAACCGACCCGCCCGTCCCCAGTCGCTACAACGTCCTCGTGCATGGTTGGCGGTGCGACGCCGGATCGTGATCCCTGATCCTGTTCGTGTCGTGGGGAACGTGTGCCGTGCAGCGATCGTCGGCGACCGGAAGATCACAGGTCTGGCCTGTTGGTTCGGCGTCGACCGTTCCACGATCACCCGGGCAATCGGTCACCACCTACAGGCAGTCGGGGCCGGTGTTCCCGGCTCGCGCGGCTGCCGCCGCCTCCAGCAGGGGCCAGCCGTCGATCTCCACCGTCCGCCGCTCCACCGTCCGCCGCTCCGCCGGTTGCCACCCACGGTCCAGTGCCACGTCGAGCAGGGCCCGGACGGCGCCCGGCTCGTGCAGGTTCAGGTCTGCGCCCTGGGTGAAGCCCACGTCCCCGGAGCCGAGGGGAGCCCCGCCAGGGACGTATCGGCCTGGCCCGTGGGCAAAGACGATGCGCAGCGGCCCGCCGGTGCCGGCCGGCTGCGGGGACAGGGTGATGATCTGGCGGCAGTCCACAGACCGGCCGTCATGGTCCCTCCGGTGGCTGTGGCGCATCGTCCACAGGTATACGCGCCCGTCGGCCACCAACCGACGGGGCTTCTTCGAATGACGAGGCACGCGGCCGAGGGTACGCGGCCTGATGCACACCAGGAGGCGGCCGCGCAGCGGCATACCGAGGCCGCCGTCGCACCAGTGGAGCCACAGGCCTGACAACTGACGCGCAGGCGTCCGCGTACGCCCGGGGCGTGGTGTCGTCAGCTGCTCGCGGAGGTGATCTGCGGGGCGGGCTCGTGCTTGAAGTTGGCCCGGCCGAAGTTCTTCTTCACGGCCGCGTCCCAGGAGCCGTCCTGGACCATCTTCTTGAGGGCGGCGTTGATCTTGGCGTGCAGGTCCCGGTTGCCCTTCTTGATGCCGATGCCGTAGCTCTCGTTGCTCAGGTTCAGCCCGACGAGGCGGAACTTGCCCGTGTTGCCCTTCTGGGCGGCGTAACCGGCCAGGATCGCGTTGTCCGTGGTCATGGCGTCGACCAGGCCGTCCTGGAGGGCGATCACGCACTCCGAGTAGCCGTCGAGCTCGAGCAGGCTGGCCTTCGGCGCCAGGCTCTGCTTGATGTTCTGCGCCGAGGTGGAGCCGGCGGTGGAGCAGAGCCTCTTGTTGTTGAGGTCCTCGGCCTTGGTGATCGTGGCGTCGTCGGCGCGGACGAGCAGGTCCTGGTGGGCCGTGAAGTACGGGCCCGCGAAGTCGGCCTTCTCCCGGCGCTTGTCGTTGATCGAGTAGGTCGCGGCGACGAACTTGACCTCGTTGTACTGGAGCAGCAGCTCGCGGTCGGAGGTGTCGACCCGCTTGAACTCGATCTGCTCCGGCTTGTAGCCGAGTTCCTTGGCGATGTACCTGGAGACGTCCACGTCGAATCCCGAGAAGGTGCCCGCCGCTTCGCGCAGGCCGACACCGGGTTGGTCGAAGGAGATGCCGATGGAGAGGGTCCCCTTGGGTCCTTCGTTACCGCCGCAGCCGGTGGCGGTCAGGGCGAGGCCGATCACAGCAGCCATCGCGCCAGCCTTGGGGACCTTCATGTTGCAACTCTTTCCTCGGGGGCGCGGGACGCGGAGCGGGATCGCCGGTGCGCGGGGAACCGCGGGGTACGTAGAAGCGTCAAGACGCGTGTACGAGGAAGCTAAGAATGCTGCCGCCGCGGTGTCACTGGATCTTGGCAAAACTTGAGGTAACGATCCGGCTCGACCGGTGCGCAGAGCGGTGGTCAGGCCCTTCGCGGACCGGGAGACGACCAGCTCGTCCACGCCGGTCAGGCACCTCTGTCGCTTCTTGGCGATCTTCGGCTCGAAGGATCCGTCCCGGTCCCGGGGCGCGGATGTCCCCACCGGGCCGACATCGGCGAGGACGGTCTTCGCCCGGGTGCCTTTGCGGCTGTTGCCGCCGTGCTCGCCGGGGAACGTGCTGCATGCCCGGCATCTGCTGAACCGCTCCGCCCGCACCACGACCGTCCAGAGACTTCCCGCATACCGAATTCCGCTGTAGGTCAATGCGGCGACCGCGCCAAGGTGTGCACCTGCCTGTATGAGTGGTACACCGACAACACCTGGCGGCAGCAGGCATGCTCGGAGATACCGAGACGCTCAAGCCGGGGGGCGGCAGCGTCCAGCGCACGGTCGCCCGCCGCGACTGCCGCGACACCCAACGCACGTCGTGGCGAAATCACGTGGACGTCGATGTGATCGGCGAGATCGGCACCGGGGAGAAGCCCATGAACCAGGCTGAAGTGAACTGCCGCGTGTACTGAAGGGCTCTGTCGGCCACCATTGGCGGTGGGTCGTCCAGTCCCGTCGGGAGGGGGAGCGGCATGTCGGAGCAGGGCGCCGTCGCGCAGCCGGGCGTGGCGCCCGCCGCTCGCCGCACCGCGGGAACCATGTTCGCCGCACTCTACGGAGAGCTCGTCGCGCACGCGTGGCACGATCCCGCGTCGGAGCGCGACGCATACCAGCTGTTCCATCAGCGGTCGCCGGCGATGGGCTGGCTCGACGACAGGGCGGGCTCTGAGGACGTGAACGCCTCCGGCCAGCGCACGCATGCAGCGCCAGGGCTGTGGGCCATGAACGACGCGGGATGGAGCCGCCCCCCTGCGCTGCGCGCAGGACACGACAGAACGGATCGGCGCCGCGCACTTCACCGCCGTCCAGGTTCTTCTGCCGGTGCAGGGTATCGATGCCTCGGCTCGGACGCCGTACGCACTGGTGCCCTCCATGCGGACACCGGACTGGCTCGGGGAGTGCGACCCCGGGGCGCGGGAGCCGGTGAAGGTGCGCCTCGACGGCGGCCTCGACCCGGCGATCTCCGTGATGGCGCCACAGCTCGCCCGTCGCATCGTCCCTGCGGACCAGCATGTGTTCGCCGGCCGGATCGACGAGGCCGTTCCCCCAGCGGCCTTCCCGGCGCCGCCGCTCGACGACCGCTTCTGGGACGGTCCACCCTCGCAGAGGGTGACTCTCTCCGGCGCGTTGGCGGAGTGGTCCTGTGACGCCGTCGGCTGGCTCGCTGCGACGGTGGCCGACTCTGCCGCTCACGTCGGCATCCGTACATCGGTGCTGTTCACCGTAGTACGGGGCTGACCGTCGGCAGGCCGCGCTGCCGGAACGACCTCTGAGAGGCCTACGTCGCCACGGCGGCCAGGGTCGGCCGGGCGCCGGGCGATGCGTCGGCCGCCCGGGACCGGCGCCGGCCGAAGCCGTCACCACCGGGCCGGTTCGCCCGGGCGGCGGGATGATCCGGCGGACCCTTCTGCCCCGTCCGGTGCATAAGAAACCCATAAATATCATGCGCATGACTGGGCGGAGGGAGGGCAGGAGCCGCTTCGGAGGTTGATAATCATGGTTCCCCTGCTTCTCGTTCTTCTGCTCGCCCTGATCCTGTTCGGGGTCGGCTTCGCGGTGAAGGTGCTCTGGTGGGTAGCCCTCGCGGTCCTCGTCCTCTGGCTGCTCGGATTCGTCGCCCGCCCCAAGGGCGGCACCGGCCGCTGGTACCGCTGGTAGCCGTACGCGGCGCATGGCGGTGGCCCGCACCCCATGCCGGGGTGGGGGCCCCCGCGCGGTCC
>NZ_JBHVUQ010000055.1:32166-43487 GCF_042884105.1 Streptomyces sp. NPDC058157 | reverse complement strand
CGACCGAAGGGAGCGCCCTTGACAGACCGGCCCGGACCGGAAGGACAGTGGGACTGGCGGGAAAGCCCCAAGCCGTCTCCGAGACCGGCCCGCCGGGACCCCGACAACCGCCGGGCCCGCCCGGCCGTTCACCACCGCCCGGCGGGAGACCGCCCCCCCACCCACCCGCCCGCAGACAGGGAGGCGGGTGGACAGACACCGCTCGGCGGAAACCCCTCGAGGGGGAGATGGCGCGCCCCCTCAGGACACCGCCGCCGGTTCCCACAGGGTGTGGAACGTCAGCCGGCTCGCCTCCACCGCGTGGCGTTGGTCGGCGTGGAGGACGCCGAGGGCGTATGCCGTCGCCGGGGCGATGCGGGGGGTGCGGGCCGCCGTCGCCGAGGCGGTGGCCGCGTCCGCGGCGTCGCGGTGCTGGTTCAGGGCCCCGCTCGCCGCCGCCAGGCGCGGGGCGTGTTCCCCCAGGGCCTCACGGGCGTAGCGGTGCACGCGCAGCAGGCGGCGCACCTCGTGCCAGGCGGCGTCCGCGTGCGCCGAGTACGGGGCGGAGGCGTCCGCGGCGGGCAGGGCCGTGACCGCCGTCTCCAGGCGGGTGCGGGCCACCTCCGCGAGCGGGGTGAGGACGTCGTCCACCGGGCCGCTCGCCGCCACCGGGTCCAGTGGGACCTCCGAGGCCAGCACCGCCACCGCGTCCGCCACCGCGTGGAACCGGGCCGAGCCCAGCGCCTGCAGGGTCGCCGAGTGCGCCCGGGTACGGGCCAGGGTGAGCTGGCGTTCCAGCAGGGCGCCCGCGCGCGCCGAGCCGACGGTCAGCGCGCCCGCTGCGCTGCCGCGCGGGGCCGGGACCTCCGGCGAGCCCGAGAGCCGTTGCAGGGCCTCCATCAGGCGCGACAGCCGGGCCGCGTACGCGTGCTCGTCGGCCAGGGTGGAGGACAGCCAGACGAGCTCGGTGCGCAGCGGATCCGCCCAGCTCGACTGGGTGACGGCCCGGAAGGTGCTCAGGGACGAGGCGATGCGGCGCGCGGCCCCCCGCAGGCCGTGCGCCGCCTCCGTCTCGTCCCCCGGGTCGGGGCCGCCTCCCGCGCCCGCCGCGCCTGCGTCGTGCAGGCGCAGCGCGCGCAGGAAAGCGGTGGCCTGGGAACGCAGGTAGACGCCGAGCACGTCACCTGCGGTCGGGTCATGGTTTGGCTGAGCCACGCCGGCGCCTCCGCGCGTCTATGAGCATCTCCTGTACGTGCCGCAGCGGCTGGCCCTCGGCGTCGGTGCTGTGCCGGGTCCATTCGCCGTCCGGGCCCAGGTGCCAGGAGGAGGTGGCGTCGGACATGCCGGTCTCCAGCATCCGGTCCAGTGCCGCGCGGTGGGCGGGGTCGGTGACCCTGACCAGTGCCTCGATGCGGCGGTCGAGGTTGCGGTGCATCATGTCGGCGCTGCCGATCCACACCTCGGGTTCGCCGCCGTTGCCGAAGGCGAAGACCCGGGAGTGCTCGAGGAAGCGGCCGAGGATCGAGCGGACGCGGATGTTCTCCGACAGCCCCGGGACCCCGGGGCGTACGGCGCAGATGCCGCGGACCCAGATGTCGATGGGGACGCCCACCTGGGAGGCCCGGTAGAGGGCGTCGATGAGGGCCTCGTCGACGATCGAGTTCATCTTCAGCCGGACGGACGCCGGGCGTCCGGACCGGTGGTGGTCGGCCTCCTTGTCGATGCGCGCTATGAGTCCGTCGCGCAGGGACTTGGGGGCGGTCAGCAGCCGGCGGTAGGTCTCGCGGCGGGAGTAGCCGGAGAGCCGGTTGAAGAGGTCGGAGAGGTCCGCGCCGACCTGCGGGTCGGCGGTGAGCAGGCCGAGGTCCTCGTACAGGCGGGCGGTCTTGGGGTGGTAGTTGCCGGTGCCGACGTGCGAGTAGCGGCGCAGGGTCTCGCCCTCCTGGCGGACCACGAGCGACAGCTTGCAGTGGGTCTTGAGGCCGACCAGGCCGTAGACCACGTGGCAGCCGGACTCCTCCAGCTTGCGCGCCCACTTGATGTTGGCCTGCTCGTCGAACCGGGCCTTGATCTCGACGAGGACGAGGACCTGCTTGCCGGATTCGGCGGCGTCGATGAGGGCGTCGACGATCGGCGAGTCGCCGGAGGTGCGGTACAGCGTCTGCTTGATCGCGAGGACGTCCGGGTCGGCGGCGGCCTGTTCCAGGAAGGCCTGCACGGAGGTGGAGAAGCTGTCGTACGGGTGGTGGAGCAGGACGTCGCGTTCGCGCAGCGCGGCGAAGATGTCGGGCGCGGAGGCGGACTCGACCTCGGCGAGGTCGCGGTGGGTGCCGGCGACGAACTTGGGGTACTTCAGCTCGGGCCGGTCGAGGGAGGAGATCCCGAAGAGGGCCGTCAGGTCGAGGGGGCCGGGCAGCGGGTACACCTCGGCGGCGGAGACCTTCAGCTCCTGCACGAGGAGGTCCAGGACGCCGGGGTCGATGGACTCCTCGACCTCCAGGCGGACGGGCGGGCCGAAGCGGCGCCGCATGAGCTCCTTCTCCAGGGCCTGGAGGAGGTTCTCGGCGTCGTCCTCCTCGACCTCCAGGTCCTCGTTGCGGGTCACGCGGAACATGTGGTGCGCGAGCACCTCCATGCCGGGGAACAGCTCCTCCAGGTGCGCGGCGATGACGTCCTCCAGCGGGACGTAGCGCTGCGGGGAGGCCTCCAGGAAGCGGCTGAGCAGCGGCGGCACCTTGACGCGGGCGAAGTGGCGGTGCCCGCTGACGGGGTTGCGCACGACGACGGCCAGGTTGAGCGACAGCCCGGAGATGTACGGGAAGGGGTGCGCGGGGTCCACGGCCAGCGGGGTCAGCACCGGGAAGATCTGGTTGCGGAACAGGGTGAAGAGGCGCGCCTGCTCCTTCTCCGTGAGGTCGGGCCACCGGATGAGGTGGATGCCCTCCTCGGCGAGCTGCGGGGCGATGTCCTGCTGGTAGCAGGCGGCGTGCCGGGCCATGAGCTCGCGGGAGCGGGTCCAGATGAGGTCGAGGACCTCGCGGGGCTGGAGGCCGGAGGCGGAACGGGTGGCGACGCCGGTCGCGATGCGGCGCTTGAGGCCGGCGACGCGGACCATGAAGAACTCGTCGAGGTTGCTGGCGAAGATCGCCAGGAAGTTCGCGCGCTCCAGGAGCGGGGTGGTGGGGTCCTCGGCCAGCTCGAGGACGCGTTCGTTGAAGGCCAGCCAGCTGCGTTCGCGGTCGAGGAACCGGTTGGCGGGCAGCTGCCCGTCGTCGTCCTTGTCCTCGTACGCGTCGAGGTCGGCGTCGAGATCGGGGTCGAGGGGGCGGTGGGCGGCTATGGAGCCGAGGCGCGACTTCGCCGGCGCCTTTTCCTGCGCCGTGGTCCGTGTCGTGGAGGCGGAGGAGACCGCGGCGGAGGTGTGAGACGGGTGCTGGGCGGGGACCTCGGTGGGGCCTGCGCTGGGCTGGTGGCTCATGACTCCATTCTTCCGCGCACGGGGGAGGACAGGCGCGTCGGAAGTGTCCGCGGTCAGGCGGAGTCGGGGCTGCATGCCGGGAGGTTCGCAAGCGCGTCTGAATGCCCGGTTAATGGCGTATGGCTTCCAGGCTCCGCCTGCGGGCAGGATTCCCCCCCCACCCCGCCGCCGTACGGCCGTGTGGGTGGCGGCCGGCTACGGGTGGCGCCAGGTGAGCGTGTACCGCCAGAACAGCCGCCGGCGCAGCCGGGCGCCGGGCAGCGTGCGGCGGGCCTCGCGGACGATCTCGGCGAAGGTCGTCTCCGCCGGGCGGGTCGGGGCGGTCATGGAGACGGGCCGCGGCCGCTTCCGCCCCCGGTTCTTGATCCAGGCCATGGCGACGTTCGCCGGGATGGCGGCGGCGCCGATCAGATGATCACCCCAGGTCCGGGGCCGGTACAGCCCGACGACGACCAGGGTCCCGCCGGGCGCGAGGCACTCCCGGAGCCGGGCGAGGGCGTCCCCGAACGGCATGTGGTGGACGGTGGCCACACAGGTGACGACGTCGTAGGGCCCGCCCGGCACGCCCTCCAGCACGTCCCCGACCTCGAAGTCCACCGGCGCCGCGGCGGGGGTGAGCCCCCGCGCCCGCCCGACGATCCCGGCATCGACGTCGATCCCCTGCACCGCCCGGGCCCGCGAGGCCAGCAGCCGCGCGAGGTCCCCGCTCCCCGCCCCGACGTCCAGGGCGGCGCCGAACCGCCGGGGCAGCCGGCGCAGGATCCACGGGTGGTAGTGGGCGTTGTGGTCCCAGGGCCGATCGGCGTGGAACCGTTCAAGTGCTCGAACGATGCGGTTCATGCCACGAGTCGATCAGACCGCCGCCCATGCGCTCCAGCGCAGGGGCAGGCGCCGTCAGGAGTTCACCAACCGAACCATGGCGGTGAGCACGGGCGAGTCCGGGGACGGCTGGACGGCCCCGATGGCCAAGTACCCCCACGACTCGTAGACCCGCTGGACCTTCCCCTCTCCGGCCGCCGGGTTGACCATGAGCGACACATACCGCTCGTTGCGACCGGCCAGCAGCTCGTCATGAATCCGCCGCGCCAGTCCCGTCCCCCGATGGGGAACCGTCACACCGATCTCCTTGAGGGCGAGGGCCGGCGCGGTGGTGTACTCCTCGTCCACCTCGCCGATCCGCTTCCACCAGCGGTCTCCGGCTTCCACCGTGTTGCCGTACGCGTATCCGACCGGCTGCCCGCCGCCGTCGAAGGCGAGCACCGCCTCGAACCCCGGCTCGCGCCCGTGCCGCTCCAGGCGTTCGGCGAAGGCCGGTACCGCGTAGTTCGGCAGGTGCAGCAGGGGCTCGCGGACCTTCGCGTACACCGCGATCAGCGGGGCACTGGCCTGCGCTATGCCGGTGAATCGGCGCATCTGAGTACTCATGCGGTGGTCCTCCACGTGTCGCGGGCGTACTGGTTCCAGGTGTGCGAGAGGGCTGTGCCGGGCGCGATGGCCTCCAGCCGGGCCCCGAAGGCTCCGAGCATCCCGATCACGCGGGGGTGCCGCACCGCTTGGTCCACCGGGACGGACATGGCGCTGGCCACAGCCGGCTCGATGTCGCCTTGTTCGAGCTGGGCCCGTGCGACACGGGCGGTGGCAATGGCCTTCGAGCGGTGCATGTGCGGGCGCAGCGCGGAGAGGCAGCGGTGGCCATGGAACTCGGCGCGGGCGAAGTCTCCGAGGGAGAGGTACGCGGACAGGGCAAGGCTGTCGAGCTCGGCTTGGTCGTAGAAGGCGATCATCCACACCGGCCGCTGTGCTCCTGGGTCAGCCCGAAGGATGGCGTCCTGGGCCTGGTCGAAGGAGCGGCGGGTCGCGGTACGGTCCCCGGCGGTGCCGTGGATCGCTGCGTGCCGGGCAAGCCCGAGGGAGGAGAACATCGGATCACGGCGCGTGAGGGAGAGCCCGCGGGCCACCTCGTTCGCGGCTGCCGCGTCGGCCGGGCGTCCCATGTGCCGGTACATCGTCCCGGCGTGGGACCAGATGCGGAACTTGATGAACGGGTCGCATGCCATCTCGGCGAGCTGCTGGGCGATTCTCATGTGTCCGATGGCGTCCTCGAACCGGCGGCCGTCGATCGCGGCCCACATCGCGGACGATCTGAACGCGGCGGCCGAGGCGTAGACCTGGCTGCGGATGCGCTGGCTGGCGGTGCCGGAGGTCTGAAGGGCAAGAGCATCCTCTGAAAGAGCTGCGGCCTTCTGCTCGATGACGAGTTGTCCCCCGTGACGGTGGTCGCTGGCGATGATGCGGGCGAACCTGCGTTGCAGACGCTCGATGTCGCTGGAGCCGATCCTGTGCGGGGCGGTAAGGGCAGAAGCGGTCGTAGAGAAGGCCGCGACGGGCCCAGCGGTCATGAATGTGCGGCGCTCCATGGGCTCCTCCGACGGGGCGGCGGTGCGGGATGTCTCGAACCCTAGGTCTCCCAGTGAGCAGCCGAACACCTCTTCAAGTGCCCTACGGGTCCTGCCGATCGGCCGTCGAGTGGAGCCGCTGACCAAATTCCGCACCGTGCGCACGGAGATGTTGCCGGGCCGGCCAGTGATCCTCAGCAGAGCATCATTCATCTGAGCTGCTAATTCATCTTGCTTGAAACCGATTTCATCCATCTTCTGTTTCAACACAAGGTTGCCTGCCATAGCGCCGAACGTAGTCCTGTGATCACTCTCCGCACCAGAGGGGTCGCAAAGCGCGCGCAAAGTTCTCCGGTTGCGTGTGTTCCCCCGGCGGGCAACGTTTCCTGGTTCGTCGCGGCCGTCAGACGTTGACTGGTCCCACCATTCGCTGCCGACGGTAGGGAGCGCCCCGTGACCGGCCGCAACATGCACAGCTACGCCCGCGACGTCCCCGGTATCGACAGACCGGACGACCCCTCGGTGAGGGAATCCTTCCTGGTCGAGCCCAGCGCCGACCTGCTCGACCGGGCCCACGTCGGTTGGGAGCGCTTCCTCGACAGCTCCTCGGAGGTGCCGGATGAGTGAGCAGTACGAGTACGTGCCCCATCGCCTCCTGCGCCGCCGCGTGCGTGACATCCCTTCCGGCGCCGAGGGCGAACTGATGGCGGTGATCAACGAGAACGTCTCGGACAACGGCATCGAGCACTGGACGGAGCTCGCGTACATCCGGGGCAGCAACGGTCGCGAGTTCACCACCGCCGTCGCCAACGTCGAGCCGGCCTGATCCACGGGATCGAGCCGATGTCCCACTGAACCCTGCACACGACCTAGGGAGAAGCATGTCCACTCCGACCCCGCCCCCTCCGTGCAGCACCAAGCCGGCCACCCCTCCGACTCCGGCCCGTCACGAGGCTCGCGAGCTCCTCTCCGACGCCCAGTTCAACGAGGTCCTGCTCACCGTCCTCGACAACAACCCGGGCATGGAGCCCGACACGGGTGTCCGAATCCTCATCGAGGCCCTCAAGTTCGTCGCTGCCGCCGCCCAGTTCCCGTCGGTGCGCATTGCTCCGACACGCGAGGTCGACGAGGGCTGGCACGCCCTCATCCTCCACACCCACCTGTACGCGTCCCTGACCACCCGCCTGGGCCGGATGGTCCACCACTTCCCCGAGCGCCCCGATCCGTCCCGCCACGACCCCGACGTCCTCACCCGCACGGTGGCCCTGATCGAGCAGGCCGGCTACACCCCGGACCGCGAGCTGTGGATGGGCCCGGGGAAACCGCTCGCCACCGTCGCGGCCACCTGCTCGCACACGCCTGTGCCGGGCGGATGCGGGCCGATCAACCCCGGCAACTGTGCAACGCACGGCGGGGGCGGCGACGGGGAATAGGCTCTGCGGCACACCGACGGAAGGGCGATGGCGTGAACGCTGACGAGGCCAGGCAGCTCCACATGGCGATGCGGCAGTACGGCATCCCCGGCAGCTTGAAACCCCGGGACCCGGGAAGCCCGGCTGGTACCTGGTGGGTGGCCGACGCCGAGTCCGGCAGGCGGGACATCACCACCGAGACGCGTGCGGCAGCAGCCGCGGCAAGCGCGCGGCGATCGACCCGCGGATTCGTCTTCACAAGCTAGGCGCCCTACCCTCCCAGCCCCGGTCGGCTTCCGGCCGGGACTGAACCGTGCCCAGGGCGAGAGCCGCCTGGCTCTGGCTCTGGGCCTTCGATTCCCCTATGGACGAGGTCGAAGGCACCTGCGACAGGTATCAGCCCAAGAGGGCGGCCGGACGCCGAGAAATGGGGAGCGCGTAGCGATCTGGGGCGCCACACCGGCCCCGATGCTTCCTTGATTGGCATTTCCTGCGGGTAGCGGCCCCAGACGGCCGCCGGACGCCGAGACGGGAGGAGCGCGTAGCGATCTGACGCGTCCGTCGGCCCCGGCTGCGCCGGATGGGGGCCGAATGCCCGGTCTGCTGTGCCCCGACCGCCCGGCTCATCGCTGAGGGAGTCGCATGTCCAAGGAACATCCGTCCCGTTTCTTTGGGGGTTTCCCGGCAGTCCTTGTCTTTCCGGGGCGGGACGGTCTGTCAAGGGTCGCCGAAGGCGATCGCGAAGCGACGCGACCGAAGGGAGCGCCCTTGACAGGCCGGCCCGAACCGGAAGGACAGTGGGACTGACGGGAAAGCCCCAAGCCATCTCCGAGACCGGCCCGCCGGGACCCCGACATCGCGACGCCCCGCCCGGCTGATCAATACCGCCCGGCGGGCGACCGCCCCCACCCCACCGCCCCGCACCCGGGGAGGCGGGTGGGCGAACACCGGTCGAGCCCGGTGCCTCGAGGGGGAGATGGCGGGCCCGCGCCGCGAGAAAGCCCCTCAGCTCTCCGTGCGGTACATCAGGTCCACCTCGTGCGTCGTGAAGCCCAGGCCCTCGTACACCGCCAGGGCCGCCGGGTTGTCGGCGTCCACGTACAGCATCGCCGTCGGGAGGCCCGACTCCGCCAGGTGGTGGAGGCCGATGGCCGTGAGGGCCTTGCCGAGGCCGCCGCCCTGGTTGCCCGGGCGGACTCCGACCACGTAGACCTCGCCGAGCTGCTCCTCGGCGTGGACCTTCGTCCAGTGGAAGCCGACCAGTTCGCCCTCCCGCTCCGCCAGGAAGAACCCCTTGGGGTCGAACCACGGCTGCGCGACGCGGTCGTCGAGGTCGCGCTGCGTCAGGGAGCCCTGCTCCGGGTGGTGGGCGAAGGCGGCGGCGTTGGCGGCGAGCCAGGCGGCGTCGTCCTGTCCGGGGACGAAGGTGCGGACGGTGACCCCGGCCGGGAGCGCCGGGTCCGGCAGCGGGGCCGAGTCGGGGCCCAGGGGGCGGCGCAGCTGGCGGAGTTCGCGGAACAGGGTCAGGCCGAGGACCTGCGCGAGGTGGCGGGCGGCGGACTTGCCGCCGTGGGCCCACACCCGGATCCGCTTGCCGGAGGCGTTCAGCAGGGCGGTGCCCAGGGCCCGCCCGTGGCCGCGGCCGCGCAGGGCGGGGTGGACGACGAGCTCGGCGGCGGGGGCCTCCACCGGGTCGGTGTCCTCCAGTTGCCCGTACGCGACGAGCCGGCCCTCGGCGGTGGCCAGGAAGTGGCGGATGCCCTCGCGGGGGCCGCCGCGCAGCTGGAGGCGGCCCTGCTCGGAGACGGCGGTGGTGCCGTCGGTGCGGGCCGCCTCGTGGATCAGGTCGAGGACCGCCCCGGCCTGTTCCTCCGTCAGTTCGTCGAGGATCTCGATGTGCCGTCCCGGCTCGACGGCCGTCGCTGCGTCTGCGTCAGTCATGTTCCGAGCCTACGACCGACGCCGCCCGACCCGCTCAACCCGGCTCCGACGGCTTCGCGTAACCAGCTCGCAACCCGTACCCCCCTGTTGGTGCTACGCGCGTTGACCATAGGCTGCGGGTCACCTCCCAGTTGTCTCGCTGTCCAAAAAGGGGAACAGATGTCAGCGAAGCCACAACGGCACCGCACGGCGCGCCGGTTGACCTTCGGCGCCCTCGCCCTCACCGCGGGCGCCGGTGCGATGATCGCCGCCGCGCTGCCCGCCGGTGCCGCGAGTGGCGGCGTTCCGGTCGCCAAGGGCCGGACCGTCGACGTACAGATGCTGTCGTTCAACGACTTCCACGGCACGCTGGAGCCCCCGCAGGGCTCCTCGGGCACGGTTGCCGAACTGCAGGCTGACGGCACCACCAAGTCCATACCCGCGGGCGGCGTCGAGTACCTGGCGTCGGGTCTGCGCGAGGCCCGCAAGGGCCACGAGTACTCCGTCACGGCCGCGGCCGGCGACATGATCGGCGGCAGCCCGATGCTGTCCGGTCTCTTCCACGACGAGCCGACCGTCGAGGCGCTGAACAAGCTGAACCTCGACGTGACGAGCGTGGGCAACCACGAGTTCGACGAGGGCAAGAACGAGCTCCGCCGGATGCAGTACGGCGGCTGCCACCCGGTTGAAGGCTGCTTCGAGTACGGCAAGACCTACGCCGGAGCGGACTTCAAGTACCTCGCCGCGAACGTGACGGACGAGAAGACCAAGCGTCCGCTGATGTCGCCCACCTTCGTCTGGAAGAAGGGGGACGTGAAGATCGGCTTCATCGGCGTCACCCTGGAGGGCACCCCGGACGTCGTCACGGCCGACGGCGTGAAGGGCCTCAAGTTCGGCGACGAGGTCGAGACGATCAACAAGTACGCGGCCGAGCTGGACAAGCAGGGCGTGAAGTCGATCGTGGCGCTGATCCACGAGGGCGGTCTGCCGGCGAGCGGCGCGTACAACTACGACTGCAACGTGCCGGGTGCCGGCGCGGGCATCTCGGGTGCGATCGTCGACATCGCGAAGAACGTGAGCCCGAAGGTCGACGCGCTGGTGACGGGCCACACCCACCAGGCGTACTCGTGCAACATCCCGGACCCGGCGGGCAACCCGCGCACGGTCACCTCGGCCGCCTCCTACGGCCGCCTGTTCACGGACACCACGCTGACGTACGACAAGGCGACCAAGGACATCGTCCGTACGCCGGTGCAGTCGCCGAAGCCGGTGAACAAGGTCGTCCGCCGGGACCTGCCGAAGGCCCCGGACATGACCGAGCTGATCGACCGCTGGAAGAAGCTGGCGGCCCCGGTCGCCAACCGTCCGATGGGCTACATCTCCGCCGACATCGCGGGCCGCGGTTCGGAGGCCCCGGAGAAGCCGCTCGGCGACCTGATCGCCGACGCGCAGCTGGACGCGACCTCCGCGGCCGACAAGGGCGGGGCGCAGCTGGCGATCATGAACCCGGGCGGCATCCGTGCCGACCTGGCGTACAAGGCGGCCGGTGACGAGGGCGACGGTGTCGTCACGTACGGCGAGTCGTACACGGTGCAGCCGTTCAACAACCTGCTGAACGTGGTGGACCTGACCGGCGCCCAGCTGATCACGGCGCTGCAGCAGCAGGTCAGCGGTCCGGTCAACGGCCCGAACCCGAAGATCCTCCAGGTCTCCAAGGGCTTCACCTACACCCTGGACATGACGAAGTCGGGCGCGGACCGGATCGTCGTGGACTCGGTGAAGCTGAACGGTGCGGCCATCGACCCGGCGAAGACCTACCGGGTCGTGATGAACGAGTTCCTCGCGGGCGGCGGTGACGGCTTCACCGTCCTGAAGGACCACAAGAACAAGCTGGTCGGCGTGCCGGACCTGGAGGCGTTCAACGTCCTCCTGGCGAAGTCGACGGCGGCGGCGCCGATCGCCCCGCCGGCGGCGAACCGGATCACGGTCGTCAAGTAACACCTGAACCAAGTAACACCTGAACGGGGAGAGGGGCGGGGGGGGGGGGGGGGCCCCCCCCCCCCGGGGTGGGCCCCCCCCCCCCCCCCCCCCCCCGCGGCGCGCGAGGGCCCCCCCCCCGGGGGGGGGGGTGTAAAA
>NZ_JBHVUQ010000055.1:0-32156 GCF_042884105.1 Streptomyces sp. NPDC058157 | reverse complement strand
TTTTAACACTCCCCTTCTCAAAACAAACCCCCAAACACAATAACCCCCTGTGGGGGGGGGGGGGGGGGGGGCGGCCCCCCCCCCCGCCCCTTTTCGTTCGCCCCGGCCCGCGCTCAGACCTGGGCGAGGTACTTCGCCACGGCCGTGTGGAAGCCGTCCGGGTCGGTGAAGGGGACGAAGTGGTCCCCGTCGAGGGCCGTGTACGCGGTGCCGGGGCGCCGGGTGACCATCGCGTCGGCGGCGGCCTGGCCGAGGGCCTGGCTGTGCTTGGCGTGGATCAGCAGGGTGGGGCAGGTGATCGCGAGCCAGGTGTCCCAGTGGGCGCCGTCGCAGGCGCGGATGGAGTCGAGCATGTCCTGGCCGTGGAAGGCGAGCCGCCAGCCGTCCCCGCCGGGCAGGGGGCGTACGCCGTCGGCCACGAAGGGCAGGGCGGCGGGGTCGACGGCGGCGAGGAGCTCCTCGCGGGTGGGGGCGGTGTAGGGGAGGGAGCCGAGGAAGTCGAACCAGTGGGGGCCGGCGGGGATGGCGATGTCCACGTTGGCGTCGACGCCGATGAGGGCGCCGATCCGGTCGGGGTGGGCGGCGGCCAGGTGGTAGGCGTTGAGCCCGCCGAGGGAGTAGCCGAGGAGGGCGACCGGCTCGGTGAGGCCGAGGTGGTCGAGGAGGGCGAGGGCGTCGTCGACGTAGCCCTCGCGGCGGTAGTGCGGGGCCCGGTCGGAGTCGCCGTGGCCGCGCTGGTCGGGGGCGATGACCCGCCATTCGTCGCCGAGGGCGGCGGCCAGGCCGGTGAAGGCGAGGGCCTCGGACATCCCGCCGTGCAGGGCGAGCAGGGGGCGGCCGGGGCCACCGAAGTCCAGGTACGACAGCGTGCGTCCGTCGATGTCCAGCGTGTGGCGCATGGTTCGGCTCTCCCCGTTCGTCGGTGTCCGGTGCGGACGGCTTCAGCCTGCCAGGGGTTGGGCAAGCGCGCAATACGAACGTGTAGGGCGACCGCCCAAAAACGCGCCCCGGCTACGATCCCCGCATGGGAAATCGCGAGGACCTGCTGGCCGGAGCGCGCCGCTGCCTGGAGGAGAAGGGCTACCTGCGCACGACGGTGCGCGACATCGCCTCGGCGGCGCGGGTCAGCATGGCCGCGATCGGCTACCACTTCGGCTCCCGCGAGGTGCTCCTCAACCAGGCGCTGTTCGCCGCCATGGAGGAGTGGGCCGCCGGCGCCGGCCGGCTCGCCGGGCAGGGCGACACCACCGAGGAGCGCTACGCCGACACCTGGGACCGCAAGATCCGCGACTTCGGCGAGATGAGCTGGCTCTGGACCGCCTCCGTCGAGGCCTTCGTCCACGCGCAGTCCTCGCCCGAACTCCTCGCGATCCTCGCGGAGGGCCAGCGCCGCAACCGGCGCATGGTCGCCGCGGCCCTGCGCGGGGTGCCGGAGGAGGCGGTCACGGAGGAGGACGTCCGCTCCCTCGGCTCCCTGCACATCGCCCTGCTGAGCGGGGTCATGGTGCAGGTCCTCACCGACCCGGAGCACGCCCCCACGGGCGCGGAACTCGCCCAAGGGCTGCGCGCGATGGTCGAGTTGCTCGGAAAACCGGTCCGTACCGACGGGTAGTAAGCGCACGCTCCGCAGGCAATAATCCGGTCCGGCCACGATGGCCGAACGCACGGACGACGACCGGATCGCGGACCGAGGAGCGGGCATGGCACTGGACCGGCGGACCTTCCTGACCGGCGCACTGGCAGCGGGCGCGGCGACGGCCCTCAGCACCCCGGCCACAGCCGCCACAGCCGCCACGGCGGCCACGGCGGCCACCCCGGCCACCCGGGCCACCACCGCCATCCCGGCCCCCGCGCGCGCCGCCACCAGAACCCCCGCCAGAGCCCTCGGCACCCAGGACTGGATGGCCGGCCTCGCCGACTCCACCGCCCTCCAGCACATGACCATCCCCGGCACGCACGACTCCGGCGCCACCAAGGGCGGCCTCTACGTCGCCTGCCAGGACACCTCGATCGCCCAGCAGCTCGACTCCGGCATCCGCTTCCTCGACGTCCGCTGCCGGGTGACGGGCGGCTCGTTCGCCATCCACCACGCCGCGTTCTTCCAGGACCTGATGTTCGGCGACGTCCTCGTCGCCTGCTGGAACTTCCTCGCCGCGCACCCCTCCGAGACCGTCCTGATGCGCGTCAAGCAGGAGTACTCCACCGAGAGCGACGCCACCTTCCGCGCCGTCTTCGACGACTACCTCGACCACCGCGGCTGGCGCCCGCTGTTCCGGATCGCCGACACCCTGCCCGCCCTGGGCCAGGCCCGCGGCAAGGTCGTCCTCCTCGCCGACAACGCCGGACTGCCCGGCCTGCGTTATGGCGACGGCGCCGTCTTCGACATCCAGGACGACTACAACACCGAGCCCTTCGCCAAGCGCGGCCGGATCGAGGACCAGTTCCGCAAGGCGGTCCGGCAGCCCGGCAAGCTGTTCGTGAACTACACCAGCACCGCCGCCTACATGCCCCCGCGCTGGAACTCCGACCGGCTCAATCCGCAGGTCCACGCCTTCGTCGACGGGGCCGAACTGGCCGGCCGGACCGGGCTGGGCGTCGTCCCGATGGACTTCCCCGACACCCGCTCCGGCCTCGTCGCCTCACTGATCCGGCACAACTGACGGCGGCGGCGCCGGCGCGCCCGGGATGCGCAGCACCGCCTCCGTGCCGCCCGCCCCGTCCACCGCCGCCCGCAGCTCGGCGGTGCCGCCCGAGCGGGCGGCCGTACGGGCCACGATCGACAGGCCCAGCCCGCTGCCGGGCAGGGCCCGGGCGGACTCGGAGCGCCAGAACCGCTCGAAGACGTACGGGAGGTCCTCGGCCGGGATCCCGGGCCCGTGGTCGCGCACCGTCAGCTCGCCCGCGCACAGCCCGACCGCGACCACCCCGCCGGGCGGGCTGAACTTCACGGCGTTGTCCAGCAGGTTGACCACTGCCCGCTCCAGCGCGGCCGCCTCGCCCCGCACGTACCAGGGCTCCAGCTCCGCCTCGAACCGCAGCTCGGGACCGCGCAGCCGGGCCCGGGACAGGGCCGTCCCGGCGATCTCGTGCAGGGCCACCACCCCGAGGGGCGCGTGCGGGGCGGCGTCCGGGCGGGACAGCTCCTGGAGGTCCCCGATCAGCGAGGCCAGCTCCGTCATCTGCGCCTTCACCGAGGCCAGCAGCTCCCGGCGGTCCTCGGGCGGGATCGCCCGGCCGGTTTCCTCACTGCGCGCGAGCAGCTCGATGTTGGTGCGCAGCGAGGTGAGCGGGGTCCGCAGCTCGTGCCCGGCGTCCGCGATCAGCTGGGCCTGGCGCTCCTGCGAGGAGGCCAGGGCCGCGGTCATGGAGTTGAACGACCGCGACAGGCGGGCGATCTCGTCGTCCCCCTCCTCGGGGATCCGGACGGTGAGGTCCTCGGTGCGGGCGATGTGCTCGACCACCCCGGTGAGCTCGTCCACCGGCCGCAGCCCGGTGCGGGCCACCCACAGCCCGGCCGCGCCCGCCCCGACCACGCCGATGCCGGAGACCAGGAGCAGCACCCAGGCCAGGGTGGAGAGGGGCCGGTCGATGTCGGCGAGGGGCTTGGCGATGGACACCCCGAAGGACGCGCCGTTGGTGAGGCGCTTGTTGATCGTGTAGACGCGCATCTTGGTGCCGTCGGCGGTCGTCGCGTCGTGCAGGGTCTTGGCGCTCAGGCCCGCCGCGACGGCCTTGTCCGTCGCGGAGACCGGCAGGTCGCTGCGTCCGCTCACCAGGCAGCGGGTGCCGTCCGCGGTGACGATCTGCACGGTCGGGCCGAGCTCCTCGGCGATGTTCGGCAGCCCCGGCCCCGGGCGGGTCACGCAGCCCCTGTTGTTCAGGGTGCTGACCACCTGCTCGTCGGGCTGCGTGGACAGCAGGGACTGGTTCAGCTGCTCGTTCAGCTGCGCCCGCACCATCACCCACGACACCCCCGCCACCGCCGCGACCGCCACCGCGACCGCGACCGTCACCAGCAGCGCCAGCCGCGAGCGCAGCGGCAGCGCGCGGAACCGGGCGGCGGGACCGGTCATTCGGGCCCGCCCTCACCGGCGCGCAGCACGTACCCGACCCCGCGCACGGTGTGGACCAGGCGCGGCTCGCCGCCGGCCTCGGTCTTGCGGCGCAGGTACATCACGTACACGTCGAGGGAGTTGGAGCTGGGCTCGAAGTCGAAGCCCCAGACGGTCTTGAGGATCTGCTCGCGGGTCAGGACCTGGCGCGGGTGCGCGAGGAACATCTCCAGCAGGGTGAACTCCGTACGCGTCAGCTCGACGGGCCGCCCGCCGCGGACGACCTCGCGGGTGGCGAGGTCCATGCGCAGGTCGCCGAAGGTCAGCACGTCCTCGGGGTGTGCCGGGCCGGCCGCGGGGGCGGCGTAGGAGCTGCGGCGCAGCAGGGCGCGGACGCGGGCGAACAGCTCGTCGAGCTCGAAGGGCTTGACGAGGTAGTCGTCGGCGCCCGCGTCGAGGCCGGTGACGCGGTCGCCGACGGTGTCGCGGGCGGTCAGCATCAGGATCGGGGTGACGCTGCCGCCGGCGCGCAGCCGGCGGGCCGCCGTCAGGCCGTCCATGCGGGGCATCTGGATGTCGAGGACGATCAGTTCGGGGGCGTACGAGGCCGCCTGGTCGAGGGCGTCGATGCCGTCGACGGCGGTTCGTACGTCGTACCCCTCGAAGGCGAGGCTGCGGCGCAGGGCCTCGCGCACGGCCGGCTCGTCGTCGACGACGAGGATCCGCTGCGGGTCGCCTTCGGCGGGATTCATTCGGGGCCCCCAGGGGTGGTGTCTTCGCGTGGGCGGGACGGGTCCGGCCGCTCCGGCGCGGTCCCGTCCCAGGGTGTCAGACGGATCAGAGGGAGATGCCGAACCCGTTGCCGCTGCTGCCGTTCCCGCTCCCGTTACCGCCCGAGCTGCTGCCGGAGCCGCTGCCGCCCTTGCGGAGATTGGCGAGGTCGGCCTTGACGGTGTTGACGGGGATGGCGAAGCCGAGGCCGACGCTGCCGGCGCTGGAGCTGTCGTTGGACGGGGAGAAGATCGCGGACGGCATCCCGACGATCTCGCCGTTCATGTTGACGAGGGCGCCGCCGGAGTTGCCGGGGTTGAGGGAGGCGTCGGTCTGGATGGCCTTGTAGGAGGTGGTGTTCGACCCGGTGTTGCCGTTGAACTGCTGGCCGTCGTACGAGAACGGCCAGCCGCCGCCCCCGCCGCCCTGGCGGCGCTGCGGCTGCTGCTGCTCCTCGGACTTGGGCACGTTCACCTCGCGGTCGAGCGCGGAGACGATGCCGCTGGTGACGGTGCCGGTGAGGCGGTCGGGGGAGCCGATGGCGACGACCTGGTCGCCGACCTTGAGGTTGTCGGAGTTGCCGAGCTTGGCGGGCTTGAGGCCGCTCGCGCCCTGGAGCTTGATCAGGGCGAGGTCCTTGTCGGGGTCGGTGCCGACCGTCCGGGCGTTGTACTTCTTGCCGTCGCTCATCGTCACCTGGATCTCGGTGGCGCCGCTGACGACGTGGTTGTTGGTGACGATCTCGCCGTCGGCGGTGACGACGATGCCGGACCCGGTGCCCTGGCCGGAGCCGGTGCGGGTGTCGATGCGGACGACGGAGGGGCTGACCTGTTCGGCGACGCCGGAGACGGTGCCGTTGCTGGACTGGGAGACGTTGGTGCCGGTGAAGCCGGCTCCGGGGGTCCCGTTCTGCCCGAGGAACTGCTGCATGGCGGCCGCCGTCCCGCCGCCCACCACGGCCGCGGCGAGGGCGACGGCGGCGAGGAGCGCGACGGGGCGCTTGGCGCGGGGGGCCGGGGCCGGGGCGGCGGGGGCCGCGTCGCCCCAGTGGGCCCAGCCGTCGTTGCCGCCGTTTCCGTTGCCGCCGTTGCCGTCTCCGGCGGGGACGGTCTCGCCCTGGATGACCGTCTCCGCCGGGGGCTGGTGGGCCTCGTGCCATCCCGGGGCGGGGGCGGCCGGGGGGTACGCGGGCGGCGGCGGGTAGGACCCGCCGCCGCCCATCGCGTCCTGAGCCAGCCGGTCACGTCCGCGCTGCCACTGCTCGCCGAAGGGCGAGTGCGGGGCCGGGCGGTTCTCCTGCGGGTACTCGCCTTCGCGGCGGAAGCTGTCGGTCATGTCTATGACTCTGACCGCGGATCATGAGAGGTTCCTGAGTCCCGGCTGAGAAGCCCGACAGAACCGCGTATGCCCGATATAAGGCCGGTCCGCCGCCGTCGGTCCCGCCCGGCCCCCGGCGGACGGAGTCCGGCGCAGCGGGCCGAAGCCCGGGAGGCGTCCCGGCGCCGAGCGGTGCGAGGGACGCGTCAAAGGGAAACGGCTAGCGGCAGCCGCAGCTGCGGCGGATGACCAGGGCCGACGGGAACTGCTTCAGGCGCTCGCGGCGGGAGCCCGCCACGCGGAGGGCGTCGTCCAGGACGAGGTCCACCGCCGCGCGGGCCATCGCCGGCCGGTCCGAGGCGACCGTCGTCAGCGGCGGGTCCGTCAGCGCGGCCTCCTTCACGTCGTCGAAGCCGGCCACGGCCAGTTCCCCGGGCACGTCGATCCGCAGCTCCCGCGCAGCCCGCAGCACACCGATGGCCTGGTCGTCCGTCGCGCAGAAGATCGCCGTCGGCCGGTCCGGGCGGGCCAGGACCTCCAGGGCGACCCGGTACGCGTCGTAGCGGTTGTACGGGGCCTCGATGATGCGGCCCTCGACCGACCGCCCGGCCTCCAGCATGGCCCGCCGCCAGCCCTCGACGTGGTCGGCGACCGGGTCGCCGACCGACGGGGTGTTCTCGATGCCGCCGATGCAGGCCACGTACTCGTGCCCGTGCTCCAGCAGGTGCCGGGTCGCGAGCTGGGCGCCGCCGATGTCGTCCGTGACGACGGCCACGTCGTCGATGGCCTCGGGACGCTCGTGCAGCAGCACGATCCGCGCGTCCCAGGCCTCGATCTCCGACGCCGCCCGCTCGCTCATGCCCTGGCTGACCAGGATCAGCCCGGACACCCGCATCCCGAGGAACGCGCGCAGGTAGTGGACCTCGCGCTCGTCGCGGTAGTCGGAGTTCCCGACCAGGACCATCTTTCCGCGCTCGGCGGCGGCCTGCTCGACCGCGTGCGCCATCTCCGCGAAGAACGGCTGGCGCGCGTCCGGGACGATCATGCCTATGAGGTCGGTGCGCCGCGACGCCATCGCCTGGGCGACCCGGTCCGGGCGGTAGCCCAGGTCCTTGATCGCGGCGAGGACACGCTCGCGCGTGGCCGGGGCGACCGGCCGGGGTCCGTTGTTGATGACGTAGCTCACGACGGCGGTAGACGTACCCGCAAGTCGTGCAACGTCATCCCGCGTCACCTTGGCCACGCGCGGAAGTCTACGCGGGGTGACCTACCTCTGGGCAGGGCGTCCTGGAGAGTGGATGGTCACAGGGCCTCCTCCTAATGGGGGACGGCCGCCGGAGTCTCGGCCGGTGCCTCGGCGGGAGCCTCGGCCGGGGCCTTCTTCCGGTCGGCGCGCTCGGCCTTGGCCGCCGCCTCCGCCGCCGCCGCCCGCTCGACCTTCTCGGGGGTGACGAAGCGGTAGCCGACGTTGCGGACGGTACCGATCAGCGACTCGTGCTCGGGCCCGAGCTTGGCGCGCAGCCGCCGGACGTGGACGTCCACCGTCCGGGTGCCGCCGAAGTAGTCGTAGCCCCAGACCTCCTGGAGGAGCTGGGCGCGGGTGAAGACCCGGCCGGGATGCTGGGCGAGGTACTTCAGGAGCTCGAACTCCTTGAAGGTCAGGTCCAGGACCCGGCCCTTGAGCTTGGCGGAGTACGTCGCCTCGTCGACCGACAGGTCGCCGTTGCG
The DNA here is from genome assembly GCF_042884105.1 of Streptomyces sp. NPDC058157. Classification (NCBI taxonomy): domain Bacteria; kingdom Bacillati; phylum Actinomycetota; class Actinomycetes; order Kitasatosporales; family Streptomycetaceae; genus Streptomyces; species Streptomyces sp. NPDC058157. The sequence goes on along the minus strand of NZ_JBHVUQ010000055.1, from coordinate 24,288 downwards.
GATCTCCATGGGGGAGTCGTCGGAGCCGAGCTGCTGGCGGCCGGTGGCCAGCCGCAGCCGTGCCTCGACCTCGGCCGGGCCGGCGGTGTCGAGGAGCACGTCGTCGATGCCCCAGTCGGCGGTGACGGCGGCGAGGCCGCCCTCCGTCACGACGAGGATCAGCGGGCAGCCGGGTCCGGTGGACCGCAGCAGCTGGCACAGCGACCGCACCTGCGGCAGGTCGCGCCGGCCGTCGACGAGGATCACGTCGGCTCCGGGGGTGTCCACCAGGGCCGGCCCCTCGGCCGGGGCGACCCGGACGTTGTGGAGCAGCAGTCCGAGTGCGGGCAGCACCTCGGAGGACGGCTGCAGGGCGTTGGTCAGCAGCAGGAGAGAACTCACGCCCGACCACCTGCCCGGGTGGGATGGTCGTACTCCTGTTTGCTTCGCTGGTCCATCACGTCGGTTCCTCCTCGGTCCCGTCGAGGACGTGCGCGGTACGGCTTCGTGCGATGTGACTGCTGGCATGCCGTCCGGTCCCCGCGCCCTGAGGTCCGGATGGATACCACTGTTCTCGGTCCGTTCAACGTACTGAAAGCACAAAAGGACCCGGGGGCTACGTTGCCCGGATCCTCTACGCCGCCAGAATAGCCCACCAGCCCTTTCGGGGCCGAGGGCCGCCATGCACCGCATTCTGTGGTTCGCGCCACGCCTTCCTCCTGCGTATGCCCTGGTTTCACCGGATCGGTGGAACCCCTGCGGGCCGCCCGGGCGCACGGACGGCGCGCGGAGGCACGCCGGGGTGACGAGCCGGAGGCGTCATCATGGAGGCCGTCGGTAGAGATCCGACGGAGCCCGACACGATAGGAGCTGCAGTGGCAACCGGAACCATCCGCTACTGGGCGGCGGCCAAGGCCGCGGCCGGGACGGCGGAGGAGCCGTACTCGGCACGCACACTGGCCGAGGCGCTCGACGCAGTGCGGGAACGCCACCCGGGGGAGCTGACCCGGGTCCTGCAGCGCTGCTCCTTCCTCGTGAACGACGATCCCGTGGGCAAGCGGGCCCACGACACCGTGCTGCTGACCGAAGGGGGCACCGTCGAGGTGCTCCCGCCGTTCGCGGGCGGGTGAGCGGGCGATGAGCACTCCCGAGGAGCAGCAGCGCCGGCAGCAGCAGGCCGCCGCGCAGCAGGACCCGTACAGCACGCAGACCTGGCAGGCCGACACCTGGGAGACCGGGTACCAGCCGGTGCAGCCGCCGCTCGGCTCGGTGCCGGGGCAGGCGGCGCCGCCGGTTCCGCCGGTTCCTTCGGCGGGGCAGCAGGATTGGCAGCAGCAGGCCGGGGGTACCGGGGCCGGCGGTGGTGCGCCGTGGCCCGACGCCTCCGCCTCGTCCGGCGGCGGGGCCGGGTACCCGGCGCAGCCGCAGGGCTCCGCCGTGCCCGAGTCGTGGTTCCGCGACCCCCAGCCGCAGGCGCCCCAGCCGACCGGTGGGGGCGTGCCGTGGCCGGACGCCTCGTCCGGCGGCGGGGCCGGATATCCCGGCCAGCAGGCGCAGGGCTCCGCCGGGTACCCCGGGCAGCCGCAGGGCTCCGCCGGGTACGCCGGTCAGCCGCAGGGCTCCGCCGGGCAGCAGGCGCAGCCGCAGGGCTCCGCCGCGCCCGACTCCTGGTTCCGCGACCCCCAGCCCCACCCGCAACCGGACGCCGCCGCCGAGACGGCGTACCTGCCGCCCGTGCGGGAGCCCGTCGACGCCGGCGGCGCCGAGACCGCCTACCTGCCGCCGTACCCGGGGCAGCAGGCGCAGCCGCAGGGAGCCGCCGTGCCCGAGTCCTGGTTCCGCGACCCCCAGCCGCAGCCCCCGGCCGACGCGGCCGCCGAGACGGCGTACCTGCCGCCGGTCCGTGAGGGTCAGCCCCCGGTGGACGTGGCCGCGGCGGAGACGGCGTACCTGCCACCGGTCCGCGAGGGGCAGTTCCCGGCCGATGCCGCAGCGCAGACGGCGTACCTGCCGCCGGTCCGCGAGGCTCAGCTCCCGGCCGACGCGGCCGCCGAGACGGCGTACCTGCCGCCGGTCCGTGACGGTCAGCCCCCGGTGGACGGGGCCGCAGCGCAGACGGCCTACCTGCCGCCCGTTCGCGACGGGCGGTTCCCGGCCGACGCCGCCGCCGCCGAGACCGCCTACCTGCCCCCCGTGCGGGAGCCGCAGGCCGATGCTGCCGCGCAGACGGCGTATCTCCCGCCGGTGCCCCCGGTGGACGTGGCCGCCGCCGAGACGGCGTACCTGCCGCCCGTGCGGGAGCCGCAGGTCGATGTGGCCGCCGCGCAGGCGGCCCACCTGCCGGACGCCGGGTCGCCGCAGGCCGCGGCCGGTGGGGCGGAGTGGTCGCCGCCGACGCTCGGCGGGAACACCCTGCGCGCCGTGGACCCGGCCCAGGCGCGGGCCGAGGGGCGGTCGCCGATCATCGACCCCGGGCCGCAGTCGGCCATACTGACCGCCGCCCTCGGGCTGGTGCTGGCCGGCGCCGCCGCGCTGGGCCACTACGCGCTGCTGGCGCCGCTGGTCGCCCTCCAGGGCCTCACCGCGGCCGGCTGGTTCCGGCTCAACGGCATGTGGCCGGCCCGCCAGGGCATCGCCCTCGCCTTCGCCGGAGCCCTCGTCGCCGACTGCGCGGTGCTCGCCGTGGACGGTGCGTACGGCCCCGGCGCGATCATCGGCACCCTCGGGGTGTGGGTGCTGCTCACCCTGGTCCTCCAGCTGCGCAGCCACGCCGACCCCGACGAGCGGATGTACGGGCTGATGGCCTCGGTGGCCTCGGCCGCGCTGGCCATCGCCTGTACCGGGTTCCTCGCGGCCGACTGGAAGGCCGTGAGCGCCGGGGCGGCAGCCGTGGCCGTCGCCGTGTTCGCGCGGGCCCTGCCGCTGCCGACCGCGCCCTCCGTGGGCGTCTCGCTGGCCGCCGCGGCCGGTGCGGGCATCGCGGTCGGCGGGCTGGTCGGGCTGGGCGCGGCCGGTGCGCTGGTCGGCCTGGTGGCCGGCGCCTGCGCGCTGGTCGGGCTGCGCGTCGCCGCGTACGACTACCCGTCGAAGTTCGTGCACATGACGGCCGGTGTCGCGCTGCCGCTGGCGGTGGCCGCTCCCGCCGTCTACCTGATCGGCCGGGTGGTGGGCTGAGGCACCGGGTGGGGCGGGCGGGACGGGTGGGCGCCGGGGGAGACGGTGCTCACAAGTCCCGCTCACCGCGCTCCGACCGCGATCATGGTCCACTAGAACGCACGTACTGATGAGGAGGGGGAGGCACGTGCGTTTCCTGCGTTTCGTGGTGATCGTCGCAGTGGTGTTGGGGGGCCTGTTCGTCGGCGCCGACCGATGGGCGGTCGGCTACGCCGAGAACCGGCTCGCCGAGAAGATCCAGTCCCGCCAGGGCCTGGCCGGCAGCGTCGAGGTCGACATCCACGGCTTCCCGTTCCTCACCCAGGCCCTCAGCCACGAGCTCGACCAGGTCGACCTCAAGCTGACGGACGTCGACGCCACCGCCGACGGCCGCAAGACCCGCCTCTCCCGCCTGGACGCCAGCTTCCACGAGGTGAAGCTGAACTCGGGCTACACCGGCGGCTCCGCCCGGCGGGCCGAGGGCACCGCGCTGATCTCGTACGCGGATCTCACCAAGGCCTCCCAGACGGGCGCGACCCTGACCTACGGCGGCCAGCCCGGCACGCTGAAGGTCACCGCGTCGGTGGACTTCCTGGGCCGGACGATCACCCGCAGCGTGATCTCCACCGTCGAGCTCGTCGACGGCAAGGAGGGGTCGGGCCGGGGCAAGACGGTCCGGGTCCACGCGGACTCCGTGCCGGGCGAGGGCATACCGGGGATCGAGAGCGCCATCCGCAAGCGGACGGACTTCGACCGCCGCATCGACGACGGCCTCCCGGCCGGCCTGAAGCTCTCCGCCCTGACCTCGGACGAGGCGGGCGTCCACCTCACGCTGACCGGCACGGACGTGAGTCTGGCCGGATCGTGAGACGGTGCGGTCCGATCCGCAGAAGGACGGGCCGCACGAGCAGCCCCGGAAGGCCGTGGGGAGGCCTCCCGGGGCTTTCTCATCCCGCCATTCGGACGATCCTGTCTCGCCATATGACACGCCGGTGACAGGGCGGCCGGTTCGTCCCTACGATCCTGGCTATGAAGCATCAGCAGGCGGACCTCACGAAGCGGCGGGCAGTAGACCTGTGTCGCGTCGCCGCCATGCTCTGTCGCTCCATGTGAGGCGTGAGCCTTCCCGCTCCGCCGGCCGGACCGACGGCCCTTCATCCCGCGTGACCGCACCGCACCTGTCTCCCGCCCCTGACGCCTCCCCGCGCAGGGCCCAAGAGCCACCCCCGGAACGGCCGCACGCACAGCAACGCCAAGCCCCACCGCAGCACAGCACAGCCCCGCCGCACACTGCCCCGGAGGAGATCACCATGAGCCGCAGCGACGTCCTCGTAGACGCCGACTGGGTCGAAGCCCACCTGAACGACGCCAACGTCGTGATCGTCGAGGTGGACGAGGACACGTCCGCGTACGACAAGAACCACATCACGAACGCCGTCCGGATCGACTGGAAGCAGGACCTCCAGGACCCGGTCCGCCGTGACTTCGTGGACCAGGAGGGCTTCGAGAAGCTCCTGTCCGCCAAGGGCATCTCCAACGACGACACCGTCGTCCTCTACGGCGGCAACAACAACTGGTTCGCGTCCTACGCCTACTGGTACTTCAAGCTCTACGGCCACCAGGACGTCAAGCTCCTCGACGGCGGCCGCAAGAAGTGGGAGCTCGACTCCCGCGACCTGGTCGACGGCAAGGACGTCCCGAACCGCCCGGCCACCGAGTACAAGGCCAAGGCCCAGGACACCTCCATCCGCGCCTTCCGCGACGACGTCGTGGCCGCGATCGGCTCCCTGAACCTGGTCGACGTCCGTTCGCCCGACGAGTTCTCCGGCAAGCTGCTCGCCCCGGCGCACCTCCCGCAGGAGCAGTCGCAGCGCCCCGGCCACGTGCCGAGCGCCCGCAACATCCCGTGGTCGAAGAACGCCAACGACGACGGCACCTTCAAGTCCGACGAGGAGCTGACCGCCCTCTACGAGGCCGAGCAGGTCGACCTCGCGAAGGACACCATCGCCTACTGCCGCATCGGTGAGCGCTCCGCGCTCACGTGGTTCGTGCTGCACGAGCTCCTGGGCCAGGAGAACGTCAAGAACTACGACGGCTCGTGGACCGAGTACGGCTCGCTCGTCGGCGTGCCGATCGAGCTCGGCCCCAACAAGTAATCCCGCCCGCGCAGCGGCAGAACCTCTCCAGGACAGGACAGAGAACATGTGTGGAGCACAGATCGGCGGGCCCGACCTCGCGACGCTCAAGCCCGGTGAGACCGCGATCCAGGGCCAGGTGACCAAGGACGGCGAGCCCGTCAGCGGCTACGTGCGGCTGCTGGACTCGACCGGCGAGTTCACCGCCGAGGTCCCGACCTCCGCGACCGGCCAGTTCCGCTTCTACGCGGCCACCGGCTCGTGGACGCTGCGTGCGCTGGTGCCCGGCGCCCAGGCCGACCGCGCCGTCGTGGTCGCCGAGGCCGGCGGCGTGACGGACGTCGCCATCGCGGTCTGACGCACGACCGCACCGCTGTACCGGCCGAAGGGCCGCACCCCAGGGGGTTGGACGCCACTGGAACGGGGTGCGGCCCTTCGCGCCGTCCGCGCCCTTGTGTTCGCGGGGGCCGGTCCTAGGCTGGAGGTATGTACGCCCGGCGTCGGCGCGCCTACTTCCTGCTCATGGGCGGATGCCTGTTCCTCTTCGTCTCCGCCTGGTCCTTCGTACGCCTCTTCTCGGTACCGGCGGCGGTCGCGCTGTGCGTGGTCGCGATGGTCATCCCGCCGGTCGCGGCGATGGTCGCGAACCGGCGCGGGCCGGACGACCGCTGGTGGGACGATCCGTCGGGGGACCCGAAGTCCGACGAATGGTGGGACGAACTGGACGGGAAGCGGCGGCCGCCCGAGGATTGAACGCGTTCGAGATAAAAGCGTAATAAGGATGCGTACAACGTCCCTGACCCGCATGGTGTCTTGGATGTGCGCGGGCGAACGCTCCCGCGCCTCCAGGTCTGTGGGGGGACCCCATTTTGGAAAACGAACAGCCGCCACCGCGCGCCCCGCGCCGCCGCGGCCGCACGACCGCCCTGATCGCCGCCGCCCTCGTCCTCGGCGCCCTCGCCGGCACGGTCACGGGCTACGCGATCCAGTCCGGCCGCAAGCCCACGCCCCTTCCGCCACTGGCCCAGCAGAAGCTGGACACCCCGAAGGCGCAGGCGCCGAACGACGCCACGACGGCCAAGTCGATCAACGCCAACCGCTGGCACAAGACGGACGACGACCTCACGAAGCTGCTGGTCGAGGCACCGGGCGGGGCGAAGCTGGAGGCCGACGGCTACGAGACGCCCGACGCCTTCGCGACCGGTTTCAAGGAGCCGGACAGGGCTCTGCGCGGCTACCTGAAGGACGGGATCCGCCGCATCGCCACGCGGGCGTGGAGCCAGGACGACGTGGTCGTGGAGGTCCGGCTCATACAGTTCCGCGACTTCTCCGGGGCGGCCGGCTACCAGCAGGGTCAGGGCAGGTACATGCCCGGCAAGGAGTACGCGGGTAACCCCGGCTCCGCCGTCCCGGGTGTGGACCCGGGGGCCGGGCACCTCTGGATCGATTCCGAGACGCACGAGGAGCCCGGGTTCTATCCGGTCCGGGTGGCTCGCGCCCTCGTCCGCCGGGGTGACGTCGTCCTGGACGTCCACTACATCGACACGCGCGGCGGCAAGATCGCCGAGAGCGACGTCCTCGACCTGGTCAAGCGACAGCTGGAGCGACTGTGACCGAGCCGCAGACCCACACCGAGGCCCAGACCGGGCCTCAGACCGAGCCGCAGGCCGCGACCCCGGCCGAGCCGCAGACCGGGGCTCAGGCCGAGAGCCAGGCCGAGTCGCAGACCGAGTCTCAGGCCGCGACCCCGGTCGAGCCGCAGGCCGAGGGCCAGGCCGGGATTGCCGAGGCCCCCGCCCCCGTCGGGCCCGCGCCCGCGGTGAACCGCCGCAAGCGGGTCGCCGTGATCGCCCTGGCCGCGGTCGCCGCACTCCTCGCCGGCGGCGGGGTCTGGGCGGCCTCCGCCCTCGCCGACGCCGACCGGACCGCGCCGACCGCCTACTGGGTCGAGGCCGGCGGCAAGCTCCCCTCGGCCCAGAACGCCGCGCCGGTGCCGGCCAACGAACTCACCGGCAAACTCCTGCCCCTCCCGTCCGGTTTCGAGCCGGGCCCCGACCTCGGGGGCGACGGGCACGATTTCTACGCGTCCGGGGAGAAGGCGGCCGAGGCCTTCACGGAGGCCCGCAAGGGGCTGTCGGACACCGAGCGCAAGAAGCGCGACGACATGCTGGCGGACCTGAAGCTCAAGGGCCTGGCCGCCCGGACCTACGCCGCCACCGGCGGCAGCATGGTCGTCGAGATCCGGCTCATGCAGGCCGACCCGAAGGCGGTGGGCGCGTTCTCGGAGGTCTCCAAGAAGCTCCTCGACCTCACGGGCGACGACCGCGACGCCCCCAAGGTCGACGGCTACCCGGACGCCAAGTGCTCCCTGCTGGCCGTGGGCGAGCGCAACAAGGAGAAGCTCGACTCCCTCTACTGCGTGGCCGTCCAGGGCGACGTGCTGGTCAGCCTCCGCGCCTACGGGCCCAAGGATCAGGGCCTCTCGAAGCTCGAGGCCACCGGCTTCCTCAAGAACCAGCTGTCCCGCCTGAAGTCCCCCGGGGAGTCCGTGTGACCGAGCAGAACACCACCGCAGCCGCCCCGCCCCCGGCGGACGCGGCCCCCGAAACCCCCGAGGCATCCGCGGCCCCCGCGGCCGCCGACACCCCGGCGGAGCCTGCCCCGGCGGCCGCCGGGGCCCCGCCGGCCGGGGCGGTGCCCGAGGCCGCCCAGGGGCCCGCGGTCCTCCGGGCGCCCGGCGCGCCCCAGGACCGCCGTGCCCTGCGCGCCGCCCTGCGCTGGACCGCCGCCGTGCTCGTCTTCGCCGCCGCCGGCGCGGGCACCGCGTACGGGATCACCCGGGCCGAGCGGACCGACGTCCCCGGCCTGTCCACGAAGAGCGACGGCCGCTGGACCTACCCGGCGCTGGCCAAGCCCGTGCTGCCGCCCGGCGCGCCGGTGCCGTTCGCCGTGGACAACCTGGACGGCGTCCACTACGCCGACCTCACCCAGCTGACCCTGCCCGCCCCCGTCGGTTCCACCCCCGACGCCGGGCTCAAGCTGGAGAAGGACTCGGCCGTCACCGTCGACACCTTCCTGGAGGAGTACGACGCCTCCGCGCGCGAGAAGATGAAGCAGGGGTTCACCGACAGCGGGCTGCGCCAGATCGTCGCCCGCGGCTGGACCACCCCCGACGGCACGCGCACCCGGGTCTACCTCCTGCGCTTCCCCGCCTCCGGGTTCGCGGACACCTTCACGGGCTGTGGCGTCGACCTGAACGGCGTCAAGGGCACCGAGCCGGACCCCGTCTGGGACAAGGCGCACACGGGACAGCCGGCCCCCGAGCCCGACGGCATCACCGTGCTCCAGGAATCCGTCCCCTTCGGCGACGAGCAGACCCGCGTCGGCTGCGTCCAGTCGGGTGACGTCCAGGCCCTGATCCTCCAGAACCGCAAGGGCGGCGCCGGAGCCGTCCCGCTGCACCAGGCGGTGATCCTCCAGCGCCAGCTGCTGCGCTGAGCCCGGCGGGGCCGGTTCGGCCCACCTCGCACAGTGCGCCGGTCCCCGGGCCAGTAGGCTTGGGGACCGGCCCCGTCCACCCGCACCGAATCCTCCGAGGAGCACCCCGTGCTTGAGGCTTTCTTCACCTCCCTGCTGGTCCTGGTCTGCGTCGGCGTCCTCGCCTTCACCGGCCTCGCCGTCAAGAAGCTCTACCAGGGTCAGCGCTAACAGCCGACCGGCCGACCGCCCCGGAACCCCTCCCACAGATCGCCTGAGCAGCCAACCATGATCCAGATCCCGTCCGACCTGAACCCGGGTCTCGTCCCCCTCGCCTTCCTCCTCGGCACCTGGGAAGGCGCCGGCGTGTTCGACTTCCCCGGCGAGGAGAAGTGCAACTTCGGCCAGGAAGTCGTCTTCAGCCACGACGGCCGGGACTTCCTGGAGTACACCTCCCACTCCTGGGTGCTCGACGCCGAAGGCAACAAGGTGCGTCCGCTGGAGTCCGAGTCGGGCTACTGGCGCATCGACAAGGACCGCAAGGTCGAGATCGTCATGGTCCGCGACCAGGGCGTGGTAGAGGTCTGGTACGGCGAGCTCGCCGACCAGAAGCCGCAGATCGACCTCGTCACCGACGCGGTGGCCCGCACCGCCGCCTCCGGCCCGTACAGCGGCGGCAAGCGCCTCTACGGGTACGTCAAGAGCGACCTGATGTGGGTCGGCGAGAAGGCGACCCCCGACGTCGAGCTGCGCCCGTACATGTCGGCCCAGCTGAAGAAGGTCGTCACCCCGGAGGAGATCGCCGACATGGCGCGCAACCTCCCCGAGCTCCCGGAAGACGGCATCGCCTTCTTCCGCTGAGCCGCACGCGACGCGTACGAAGGGGACCGCGGCAGGGCCGCGGTCCCCTTCGCGCGCTTACACTGGCCGGGTGGTGACCACCGACTGGAAGAGTGACCTGCGGCAGCGCGGATACCGGCTGACGCCCCAGCGCCAGCTCGTGCTGGAAGCGGTCGACGCCCTGGAGCACGCGACCCCCGACGAGATCCTCGCCGAAGTGCGCAAGACGGCCTCCGGCGTCAACATCTCCACCGTCTACCGCACGCTGGAGCTCCTGGAGGAGCTCAAGCTGGTCTCGCACGCCCACCTCGGGCACGGGGCGCCCACCTACCACCTCGCCGACCGGCACCACCACATCCACCTCGTCTGCCGCGACTGCACCGGGGTGATCGAGGCCGACCTCGACATCGCCGCCGACTTCACGGCGAAACTGCGCACCACCTTCGGCTTCGAGACCGACATGAAGCACTTCGCCATCTTCGGCCTGTGCGAGCAGTGCGCCGCCCGCCGCCGCGAGACCCCCGCCCCGGGCCAGGCCGACGCGTAGCGCCCCCGGTGCGCCCTGGGAGCCCGCGGGCGGGGTCGTAGGCTTGGTGGCATGACCAGCAGCCCCTTGCTCCATCTTCCCGGCGCCGTAGCGGCCGAAGGCCGTGACGAGGGCGTCGCCGCCCACTACGGAGAGCTCTACGGCGAACAGCGCGCCCTCGCCGACGGCCGAGGCTTCGTCGACCTCTCCCACCGCGGGGTCGTCACCGTCACCGGCCAGGACCGGCTCGCCTGGCTGCACCTGCTGATCACCCAGCACGTCACGGCACTCCCGCCCGGGCAGGCCACCGAGGCGCTGATCCTCTCCGCCAACGGGCACATCGAGCACCAGCTCCTCCTCGTCGACGACGGCGAGACCACCTGGGCGCACGTCGAGCCCGGCACCCAGGAGGCGCTGATCGGCTACCTGGAGTCGATGAAGTTCTTCTACCGCGTCGAAGTCGCCGACCGCACCGCCGACTTCGCCGTCGTCCACCTGCCGGCCGGCTCCATCGCCGAGACCGACAAGGAGTCCGTGGTCCGCGAGACCGCGTACGGCCGCGACGTGTTCCTCCCGCGCGAGCGGCTGGAGGCCTTCGCCGCCGAGCACGGCCCCGCCGCCGGACTCCTCGCCTACGAGGCCCTGCGCGTCGAGGCGCACCGCCCGCGGCTGGGCCTGGAGACCGACCACCGCACCATCCCGCACGAGATCGGCCTCATCGGCACCGCCGTGCACCTCCAGAAGGGCTGCTACCGCGGCCAGGAGACCGTCGCCCGCGTCCACAACCTGGGGAAGCCCCCGCGCCGCCTGGTCTTCCTGCACCTCGACGGCTCCGAGGTGCTGCTCCCGCCGCACGGCGCGCCCGTACGGCTCGCCGCCGACGGGGAGGACGGCCGCCAGCTCGGCTTCGTCACCACCGCCGTGCGCCACCACGAGCTCGGGCCGATCGCCCTCGCGCTGGTCAAGCGGAACGTTCCGGTGGACGCCCCGCTGCTGGCCGGCACCACCCCGGCCGCGCAGGAGGTCGTCGTAGCGCCGTAAGAGCGGCGGCCCCCTAGACGTCGATGACGAGGGTGAACGGGCCGTGGTTGGTCAGCGAGACCCGCATGTCCGCGCCGAACCGGCCCGTCGCCACCGTCGCGCCCAGCGCCCGCAGCTGCGCCACGACCTCGTCCACCAGCGGCTCGGCCACCGGCCCGGGCGCGGCCGCGTTCCAGGTGGGGCGGCGGCCCTTGCGGGCGTCCCCGTAGAGCGTGAACTGGGAGATCACCAGCAGCGGCGCGTCCACGTCGCTGCAGGACTTCTCCGCCTCCAGGATCCGCACCGACCACAGCTTGCGGGCCAGCACCGCCGCCTTCTCCGGGGTGTCGTCGTGGGTCACCCCCACCAGCACGCACAGTCCCTCGCCGACGATCTCGCCGACCGTCTCGCCGGCCACGACGACGCTCGCGCCGTCCACCCTCTGCACCACTGCTCGCATACCACCTGTGTACCAGGCGTGCACCCGTCCGGGGCCGATCGGGTGGCGTGGGACTGCGTCCGCACCACGGAGAGTGGCACCATGCCTGCAGGCGGTGCCTCCAGCACCGGTCGAGGGGATGGACACGAAACGATGAACACCTCCGGTACCTCCGCAGCCGCACCCGCGTCACCCGACGACGCGCCCGCGTCCGCACCCCAGGTACGGCCGCCCGCGCAGCGCACCGGCGACCCCGAGGGGCCGACCACCCCCGCCGGTACCCCCGCCGCCGCGCTCGGACTGCCCGAGCTGAGAGCCCTGCGCCGCGACGCCCAGCGCGACGAGGCCGACCTCAGCTACGTCCGCAGGCTCCTGCACGGCCGCATCGACATCCTGCGCGCCGAGCTCGCCCGCCGGACGGACCCCGAGGCGCCGGTGGTGGACCGGCTCTCGGAGATCCTCGCCGACGCCCCGTCGAGCCGCAGCGCCTCGGCCCGGCACGTCACGCTCGGCACCCCGCACAACGAGGAGTTCCGGCTGCTGGCGGCCGAGATGCTCTCGGACGTGGAGCTGTCGGACCTGGACGCGCGCACGGACGCCGAGCTCCACGAGGCGATGGCCCGGCTGGTGCGCTACGAGCAGCAGGTCTCGCGGCGCCGCCAGCAGCTCCAGCGGACGGCGGACGACTCCAGCGCGGAGATCACCCGGCGCTACCGGGAGGGTGAGGCGCAGGTGGACGACCTGCTGGCGTGAGGGGACCTGAAGGGCGGCCCTAAATTCGGGCGACTGGGCCGGGTGCGGCGGTTAGCGTGACCGGATATGAGTGCTGACATCCGTCCGATCGCCGAATCCGAACTCCCCGAGTGGATGCGGGCCCTGGACACGGGCTTCCTGGTGCCGGTCCCGGTCCACGAGCCCGACGTGGCCATGCGCAGCAAGTACTGGGACCTCGCCCGTACCCAGGGCGCGTTCGACTCCCGTACCGGCCGCTGCGTGGCGACCTTCCGTTCCTTCCCGCAGCAGCTGACCGTCCCCGGCGGCGCGTCCGTCCCCTCCAGCGCCGTCACCAACGTCAGCGTGACCGCCACCCACCGCCGTCAGGGCCTGCTGACCCGGATGATGGCCGCCGAGCTGACGGCGGCCAAGGAGCGCGGCGACGTCGTCTCCACCCTGATCGCCGCCGAATACCCGATCTACGGCCGCTACGGGTACGGGGCCGCCACCACCATCGCCGAATGGGAGGTCGACGTCGCGCGCAGCGGCCTCGACCCCCGCGGCTCCGGCCCCGGCGACGGCGGCCGCATCGACCTGGTCGACGCCGCCGAGGCCCGGGAGACAGGTCCCGGCCTGCACGAGCGGCTCAGCGCGGCCGTGCACGGCGCGGTCGCCCGCGACGACCGCAAGTGGAACCTCCTCACCGGGGTGGAGGCGCCCCAGGACCGCCCCTACAAGCACAGGTTCTTCGCCGTCTACCGGGACGCGTCGGGTGAGCCGGCCGGTATGGCGGCGTACACGGCCGACGACCGCTGGACGGACGAGAAGCGTCCCGAGAACACCCTCAAGGTCATGGACCTGATCGCGGTGACCCCGGCCGCGGAGCGCGCCCTGTGGCGGTTCCTGTGCTCGATCGACTGGGTGCTGAAGGTCCGCACCGGCTACCGCGCCCCCGACGACCTCCTCCCGCTGCTGCTGCCGGACCCGCGCGCGGCCCGGCTGGTGACCTCGGCCGACTTCATGTGGCTGCGCCTGCTCGACGTGGAACGGGCCCTGTCCGCGCGGACGTACGCCGCGCCCGGGGTGCTCGTGCTGGAGGTCGAGGACGCGGCCGGGCTCGCGGACGGCCGGTACCGGCTGGACGCCGCGGCCGGCACGTGCGCCCGTACGGAGGACCCGGCCGACCTGCGGCTGGACGTGTCCGCGCTCGGTTCGCTCTACCTGGGCGACGAGTCGGCGGTGCGGCTGGCGGCGCTGGGGCGGCTGGCCGAGGAGCGGGCCGGGGCGGCGGCGCTGGCCGACGCGGTGTTCCGCACCGCCCGCCGGCCCTGGTGCCCGGACGTCTTCTGACCGGCCCGAGGAGGGGACACGTGACATCGATCGTCGAGCGGCTGCGCGCGGCGGGCTGCGTCTTCGCGGAGGAGGAGGCCGAGCTGCTGACCGCGGCCGCCTCCGGGGACGCCGGCCGGCTGGAGGGCCTGGTGGCCCGGCGGGTGCGGGGGGAGCCGCTGGAGCACGTCGTCGGCTGGGCGGAGTTCTGCGGGCTGCGCGTGGAGGTCGGCGCGGGGGCGTTCGTACCGCGCCGGCGCAGTGAGTTCCTCGCCGGGGAGGCGGTGGCGCTGGCCCGGCCGGGCGCCGTGGTCCTGGACCTGTGCTGCGGGGTGGGCGCCCTCGGTGCCGCGGTGGCCTCCCAGGTGCCGGGCGGGGTCGAGCTGCACGCGGCCGACATCGACCCGGCCGCGCTGGCGTACGCCCGGCGCAACGTGGCCCCGTACGGGGGAGCGGTCTGGGAGGGCGACCTGTACGGGGCGCTCCCGGCGGGGCTGCTCGGGCGGGTGGACGTCCTGGTGGTCAACGCCCCGTACGTGCCGACGGGGGAGATCGGGCTGATGCCGCCGGAGGCCCGGGTGCACGAGCCGCACGTCTCCCTCGACGGGGGCGAGGACGGCCTGGACGTCCACCGCCGGATCGCGGCGCAGGCCCTGCGCTGGCTGGCCCCGGGCGGCCACCTGCTGATCGAGACCAGCGCCCGGCAGGCACCGCTGACGGCGTCCGCGTTGACGGCGGGGGGTCTCGCGGTCCGGGCGGCCACGTCGGAGGAGCTCCACGCGACGGTCGTGATCGGGGCGGCGCCGGCGGGGCGGCGGGGCGTCCAGGCAGTCCAGGGAGTCGAGGGAGTCGAGGGCGTCCAGGGCCGCTAGGCGGCGAGGCGTTCGGCGAGGAAGGCCTCCCAGGTGCGCTCGCCCAGCACCGCGCCGTCGAGGGAGAGGTTGTCCCCGGCGCGGTAGGCGCGGCCGGCCTTCCCGGGCATCCGGACGGGCATCATCAGGCGCCGCTTGCCGAGGGCCCGCAGGTAGTCGCGGCTGAGGTCGCCGAGGGTGTGGACGTCGGGCCCGGCGAGGTCGGCGACCAGCCCGGCGGGCTTGCCGAGGGCCAGTTCGACGAGCCGGGCCGCGACGTCCCGGGAGTCGACGGGCTGCCAGCGCACCCCGCCGGGGACCGGGACCACGGGCAGCTTGGCGAGCTTCTCGGCGACGGTCAGGGCCAGTTCGTGGAACTGGGCGGCGCGCAGGGTGGTCCAGGGGAGCCCGGATCCGGAGACGGCCCGTTCCGCTTCGAGCTTGGTCCGGAACCAGCCGAGGGGGACGGTGTCGGCGCCGATGACGGAGACCAGGACGAGGTGGCGGACTCCGGCGTCCTTCGCGGCGCGCACCAGGTTGTGGGCGGCGACGTCGTCGCCCTTGGGGCCGCCGGCCAGGTGCAGGACCGTTTCGACGCCGTCGAGGGCGGCGTCGAGTCCCTCGTCGCGGATCAGGTCGCCGCGTACGGAGGTGATGCCGGGGTCGGCGTCGCCGGCGGCGGGGCGGGCGCTCCGGCTGAGGATCCGTACGGGGACACCGGCCGCGCGCAGCAGCGGTACGACGAGGCTGCCGAGGGTTCCGGTGCCGCCGGTGACGAGGAGGGGGCGGGGGGATCCGGTCGTGTCCGTCATCTGGGTCATCTCCGATCGATGGGACGGAAGTTGACGTCCCGGGCTTGAACCCGTTCGATTTCACGGGGGTGTGCGGTCTACTGCCCTGACCCGCAGTGAGGAAGGAATGTGACAGGTGGACGAGAACTCGTCGTCGAAGAATCCGACGGACTTGGCGGACCTGACCGCGCGCTTCGAGGAGCACCGCGGTCACCTGAAGGCGGTGTCCTACCGGATGCTCGGCTCGCTGGCCGAGGCCGACGACGCCCTCCAGGAGACGTGGCTGCGGCTGGAGCGCACCGACGTGAGCGAGGTGGAGAACCTCGGCGGGTGGCTGACCACCGTGATCTCGCGGATCTGCCTGAACATGCTGCGCTCGCGCGAGCAGCGGCGTGAGGACCCGATGGAGCGGCTGGAGACGCGGATCCCGGACCCGCTGATCCGCTCCGAGCGCCGGATCGACCCGGAGCAGGAGGTGATGCTGGCCGACTCGGTGGGGCTGGCGCTGATGGTGGTGATGGAGTCGCTGTCGCCGGCGGAGCGGCTGGCGTTCGTCCTGCACGACATGTTCGCGGTGCCGTTCGAGGAGATCGCCCCGCTGGTCGAGAAGACCTCGGCGGCCACCCGTCAGCTGGCCAGCCGGGCCCGTCGCAAGGTGCAGGGCCAGGCCCCGGCTCCCGACAAGGACCTCGCGCGCCAGCGGGAGGCGGTGGACGCGTTCTTCGCGGCCGCGCGGGACGGGAAGTTCGAGGCGCTGCTGTCGGTGCTCGACCCGGACGTGGTGCTGCGTTCGGACGGCGGGGCGGGCGGTGCGCTCACCGTGGTGCTCACGGGTGCGCGGACGGTGGCGGGCCAGGCGGTCACCTACAGCTCGCTGGTGCCGTTCGTCCGCCCGGCGCTGATCAACGGCGCCGCGGGGGTCGTGGTGGTCCGCAAGGACCGGGCCGTGTCGGTCATGGCCTTCACGGTCGTGGAGGGGCGGATCGTCGCGATCGACGTCCTGTCGGACCCGGAGCGCCTGGGCGCGCTGGACCTGACGTCGCTGGAGGACTGAGCTCCCGCTGTTTCCGGGGCCCGGGCCGTCGTCGGCCCCGGCCCCGGTCTCAGACCAGGGCCAGGACGGCGACGGCGGGGGCGGCGTAGATCAGCGGGAAGGCGACGTGTGCGTACGAGCGGGCCCGCAGGACGGTGACGACGGCGCCGGTGAAGTAGAGCACCAGGCCGATCGCGGCGGCGATCCCGATGGCGGGGACGGCGAAACCGGCGAGGAGCCCGAGGGCGCCGGCGACCTTGGCGGTGCCGAGGAAGGTCCACATCCCCTTCGGGACGCCGTACTCGACGAGCGGCTCGGTGACGAACTTGGCTCCGCGGAAGATCGAGATGCCGGAGAACCCGGCCATGAAGGCGGCGACGAGGGTGAGGACGGTGGCGGTGGTGGACATCGGGGGCTCCTTCGGTGGGGGCGGTTCCGTCGGCGCTCTCTCGCGTCCGACACCCCTCTGACCCGCCGCCGCGCGCGGATGTGACAGCCGGGCGGAGATCTTTTCCGACGACCTCGGTAACGGATACTCCTGCAAGCAAGCGCTTGCAATAGTTAGCAGGGTGCGGCAGGATCGGAGCATGGCATCGCTCAACGTCGGGAACCTCGGCGAATACCTCCGCGAGCAGCGGCGGCAGGCCCAGCTCTCGCTGCGCCAGCTGGCCGACGCGGCGGGGGTGTCGAACCCCTACCTGAGCCAGATCGAGCGCGGGCTGCGCAAGCCGAGCGCGGACATCCTCCAGCAGCTGGCCAAGGCGCTGCGGATCTCCGCCGAGACCCTGTACGTGCAGGCCGGGATCCTCGACGAGCGGGACCGGGACGAGGTGGAGACGCGGGCCGTCATCCTCTCCGACCCGTCGATCAACGAGCGGCAGAAGCAGGTGCTGCTCCAGATCTACGACGCGTTCCGCAAGGAGAACGCGGCGGACGAACCGGCCGCCGACGGCGCGGTGCCACCCACGAACTGACCGGATCCGGGAGGACCCGCACATGGCCATCGCCGATGACCTGAAGAAGACCCTCACCGACCCCACCCCCCTCTACTTCGCCGCCGGCACCGCCGACCTGGCCCTCCAGCAGGCCCGGAAGGTGCCCGGCCTGATCGAGCAGCTGCGCGCCGAGGCCCCGGCCCGGATCGAGGCCGTGCTCGACACCGACCCCAAGGTCGTGCAGGAGAAGGCCAAGGTGGCCCAGGAGGCCGTCACGGCCCGGGTCGTCGAGGTGATCGGGGCGATCGACCCGAAGAAGCTGGGCGAGACCGCACAGGACCTGGCGCTGCGCGGGGTCGGCGTGGCCGCCGAGTACGCCGTCCGGGCCAAGGAGACCTACGACAAGGTCGCCGAGCACGGGGAGCAGGCCGTCCGCGCCTGGCGCGGCGAGGTCGCCGACGAGATCGTCGACATCGCCGAGGCCGTCGAGCCGGAGCCGGCGGCTGCGGCGCAGGACGCCCCGGCGGAGGCTTCCGCGGAGGCGCCCGCCGAGGCCGAGGAGAAGCCCGCGGCCAAGAAGCCCGCCGCGCGCCGCAACGGGACCAGGAAGGCCGCCGCCGAGGCGGCCGACGAGAGCTGACCGGTCCGCGGTCGAACCGGGCACCCGTGGGGTGTCCGGTTCGTTCTCGTTTCGGAAGGCGGATCGGGCGGTAGCGTGGAATCAGAAGTGCTGGATGCGAGAAGGCGGTCGAGACGATGCTGATGCAGGGGTTCGATAACGGGGTCCTCCCGTTGCTCGGCTACGCCATGCTGGCGCTCGCCGTCGTGGCCTTCGTCCTCGCGCTGCTGGCGCGCGAGGACGCCTACCGCGCGGCGGACAAGCAGACCAAGACCTTCTGGCTGGTCATCCTGGGTGTCACGGTCCTGGTGGACTTCTTCCTCGGGATGCTGTTCCTGCAGATCGCGGGCCTGGTGGCGTCCATCGTGTTCTTCGTCGACGTCCGCCCCGCCCTCAAGCAGGTCTCGGGCGGCGGCAACCGCCGCCGGGGCGGCAGCAGCAGCGACGGCCCGTACGGCCCCTACAACGGCGGCCGCTGACCTCGCGAGAGCAGGACGAGGGCCACGTCGTCGGTGAGCTCGCCGCCGTTGAGGCGGCGGGCCTCGGTGACGGAGGCCTCCAGCAGGTCCTCGCCGGTGAGCCCGTCCGCCAGATGCCGGTTGATCATGTCGACCATCCCGTCCTGGCCGAGGCGCTCGCGGCCCTCGCCGATCCGGCCCTCGATGAGGCCGTCCGTGTAGAGCATCAGGCTCCAGGTCCCGCCCAGGTCCACCTGGCGGCGGGGCCAGCGGGCCCGGGGGAGCAGCCCGAGCGCCGGGCCGCTGTTCTCGTACGGCAGCAGCCGCGCCGCCCGGCCGGGGCGCGAGACCAGCGGGGCCGGGTGGCCGGCCAGGCACAGGCCCGCGCGGCGGCCGTCGGGGGAGATGTCCACCGTGCACAGGGTCGCGAAGATCTCCTCGCAGGGCCGCTCCACCTCCAGGACCTCCTGGAGGGTGGCGAGCAGGTCGTCGCCGCAGAGCCCGGCCAGGGTCAGCGCGCGCCAGGCGATGCGCAGCTCCACGCCGAGGGCGGCCTCGTCGGGGCCGTGGCCGCAGACGTCGCCGATCATGGCGTGGACGGTGCCGTCGGGGGTGCGGACCGCGTCGTAGAAGTCGCCGCCGAGGAGGGCCCGGCTGCGGCCGGGGCGGTAGCGGGCGGCGAAGCGGAGGCCGGATCCGTCGAGGAGGGGGGTGGGGAGCAGTCCGCGTTCGAGGCGGGCGTTCTCCTGGGCCCGAAGTTTCGATTCTGCAAGCTTGTACTGCGCGATGTCGGCCCGCTTTCTCTCCACGGCGTAGCGGATGGCGCGGCTGAGGAGCCGTCCGTCGAGCTCGTCGCGGAAGAGGAAGTCCTGGGCGCCGACCCGGACGGCCTCTGCGGCGCGTTCGGCGTCGGCCTCGGCGGTGAGCACGAGCACGGCGTGGCGGGGGGCGATACGGAGGACCTCGCGCAGGGCGCCGAGGCCGTCGTCGCCGGGGCCGGGGCCCGGGCCGGGTCCGGGGCCGGGCAGGGCGAGGTCGAGCAGCACGCAGTGCACGTCGGGCGTGAGCAGCCGGGCGGCCTCGGTGAGGTTGCGGGCGGTGCGGAGCCGGATGCGCTGGCCGTCGGCGTCGAGGATCTCGGGGACGGTGAGACCGCCTGGGTCGTCTTCGACGACCAGCAGGGTCAGCGGGGCCGCCGCCGTCTGGGGGGCGGGGCCGCCGTTCTCCGGGGCGGGGGTTTCCCTCTGCCGCGGTACAGGTACGGGCATCGTCTCCGGTTCCTTGCCTCCCCCCGGAAGTGCGCTCATGCCGGGACCCTAGCGGGCGGGGGTGGGGCGGGGGAATGCCGAAACGGACGGCGGCCCGCGCCATATACCCCCATCCCGGCGGAAACCCGCCCACCCGGGATGACCAACGTCACGACCCGGGCGCCCCGGCCCGAGACCCCGGTCACAGCACGCGGCCCCCGAGCCGGCCGCGGCACCTCCCGGCGGTGGCCGGGGCGGTGCGAGCGCACCGGGCGCGCCGCGCGGACCGGGGGTCCGGGGCTTGCCCCGGTGAGCGGGAGAGGGGCGGGTAGGGGACCCGGCCCCGCGCAGCGGAACCGGTCGCGCGGGGCGGCGCGGGGTGTCCGGGGGCGGTGGCGCCCCCGGCCCGCGGAACCGCCCGGCCAGGGCTTACGCGTCGGGCCGGACCACGGCCTTGATCGGCATCGACCCCGCCCCGGCCATCGTCACGTTCCGCCCCGGCCGCGGCGCGTGCACGATCGCCCCGTCCCCGACGTACATCCCGACATGGCTCGCGTCGTCGAAGTAGATGATCAGGTCCCCGGGCCGCATGTCCTTCAGTGCGACCTTCGGCAGCAGCCGCAGCTGCTCCTGTGAGGTGCGCGGGATCGGCCGCCCCGCCGCCAGCCACGCCTGCGAGGTCAGCCCCGAGCAGTCGTAGGAGCCCGGGCCCTCCGCGCCCCACACGTACGGCTTGCCCATCTGCGCGGTGGCGAACTGCACCGCCCTCTTCCCCGCGTCCGAGGCCAGGCCCTTGACGTCCTTCATCGCGCCCGACGACAGCCACGCCGTCTGCGCCTGGTACTGGGCGTCCTGCTCCAGCTGGATCAGCCGGGCCTTCTCCTCGGCCGCCAGCTTGCTCTCCAGGTCCTCCGCCGCCTTGATCTTGCCCTCGATCTCCTTCTTGGCGGCTTCCTTCTTGACCCGGTTGTCCTCCATCTTCTGCCAGACCGCGCCCGCGTCCTTCGCGTACCGCTCCAAGTCGGCCTGGGTGCGGTTCAGTTCCGCCAGGAGGTCCGTGGTGGCCTTCTCGCCCTGCCGCAGCCGGCCCGCCCCGTCGAGGAACTCCGACGGGCTGCCGCTCAGCGCGAGCTGCGCGCCCGGCGGCAGGCCGCCCGAGCGGTACTGGGCGCGGGCGGCGGCGCCCGCGCGGTTCTTCAGGGTGGCGATCCGGTCCTGGCCCGCCACCACCAGGTTGGCGATCTGCACGATCCGCTCGGACTGCGCCTTCGTCTCGCTCTCCGCGAGGTTGTAGGCGTCCGTCGCGCTGCCGGCCTGCCGGTAGAGGTCCTCTATCTCCTTGCGGACCTGCTCCAGGGTCTTGCCGCCCGGCTCCGGCGCGGGAGCCGACGGGGCAGACGGGGCCGCGGGTGCGGACGGGGCGGCGGACGCCGTGCCCGCCGCGAGACCGGGGGCCGCCAGTATCGCCATCGCGCACAGCAGCGTCAGGGCGGACGCCCCCCTACGGCGCGACGACGCTCGCTTCACGGTCCCCATGGCTCCCCCAGGCGCCCCGAGCCAGAGCCGACGTCAGCGGAACCACTGGACATCAGATCTGACTATTCGTCAGTAACTTCGCACTGCCTCCGGGATGGTGCCACGAACCGGCGAAATCCAACACCCTCCGGATTCCGCTCCGATCATGACCGGCCACGCACCGTCCACCCCGCACGACTCAACGGGCCGCCCCCATCCCCGGTTCCCGACACCGCGAGTTTCACCCCGCCGGGCGCAACGCCTCCCACCGCACCGTCAGTTCCCCCTGCCTCCACCGCACCGGCCCGTCCGCCAGCGGCCAGTCCACGGCCAGCGCCCGCGCCGTCCGGATCCACCGCTGCCGCGCCCCGTACGAGGCGTACGGCGCCGCCGCCGCCCACGCCCGGTCGAAGTCCCGCAGGAACGCGTGCACCGGCTCCCCCGGCACGTTCCGGTGGATCAGCGCCTTCGGCAGCCGCTCCGCCAGGTCCGAGGGACGCTCCAGCGAACCCAGCCGCGTCGCGAACGTCACCGTCCGGGGCCCCTCCGGCCCCAGCGCCACCCACACGTGCCGCCGCCCGATCTCGTCGCAGGTCCCCTCCACCAGCAGCCCCTCCGGAGCCAGCCGCGCACGCAACCGCTCCCAGACCGCCTCGACCTGCTCCTCCTCGTACTGCCGCAGCACGTTCGCCGCCCGGATCAGCGCCGGCCGCTCCCCGCCCTCCAGCGGCACCTCGAACCCCCCGTGCCGGAAACTCAGCCCCTCCCGCTCGTACGGCTTCGCCCCCGCCACCCGCGCCGGCTCGATCTCGATCCCCACCACCCGCACCCCGGGCGCCGCCTCCCGCAGCCGCGCCAGCAGCTCCACCGCCGTCCACGGCGCCGCCCCGTACCCCAGGTCCACCGCCACCGGAGCCTCCGCCCGGCGCAGCGCGGCCCCGTGCACGGCGGCGATCCAGCGGTCCATCCGGCGCAGCCGGTTCGGGTTCGTCGTCCCGCGCGTCACGGTGCCCACGGGGCGCTTGGGCGGTGGCGGAGTGCTGCGGGAGACCATGCGCCGAGCGTAAGCGGAGCGCCCGGCCCGCAAAAAAATCAGGCGTCCCGGGCAGGAAGTTGCCGCGCCCCGGAATGCGGGGGACGGCCATCCGGGTTGCACTCCTTGCAGGGCGCCGCGCGCGCTCCCGCACGCATGCCGTCAACGCCCCACACCGTGCCGCCCCACCGGCACACCGCACAGCCCGCCGTCCGCGCGATCCGAGCGAGAGGAACTGCTCCCTTGAGCCAGTACGTGTCCCGCCTCGGCGGCAGCATCAGCGGTCGCATCGCCGCCGCCCGCGGTG
Source organism: Streptomyces sp. NPDC058157 (assembly GCF_042884105.1). Classification (NCBI taxonomy): domain Bacteria; kingdom Bacillati; phylum Actinomycetota; class Actinomycetes; order Kitasatosporales; family Streptomycetaceae; genus Streptomyces; species Streptomyces sp. NPDC058157. The sequence continues at coordinate 1,887 of NZ_JBHVUQ010000055.1, read as the reverse complement.
CCCGCCAGGACGCGCCCCGCCTGCGCCTCCCGGCCGTCGGCCACCACCGCAAGCCCCGCCGCGTCGCCATGCTCAGCGTGCACACCTCACCGCTGCACCAGCCCGGCACCGGCGACGCCGGCGGTATGAACGTCTACATCGTGGAGCTGGCCCGCCGCCTCGCCGCGATCAACATCGAGGTGGAGATCTTCACCCGGGCCACCACCGGCGGCCTGCCGCCCGTCGTCGAGCTCGCCCCCGGCGTCCTCGTCCGGCACGTGGACGCCGGACCCTACGAGGGCCTCGCCAAGGAGGAGCTGCCCGCCCAGCTGTGCGCCTTCACCCACGGCGTCATGCAGGCCTGGGCCGGCCACCGCCCCGGCTACTACGACCTCGTCCACTCCCACTACTGGCTCTCCGGCCACGTCGGCTGGCTCGCCGCCGAACGCTGGGGCGTCCCCCTCGTCCACGCCATGCACACCATGGCCAAGGTCAAGAACGCCGCGCTCGCCGAGGGAGACACCCCCGAGCCCGCCGCCCGCGTCATCGGCGAGACCCAGATCGTCGCCGCCGCCGACCGGCTGATCGCCAACACCGCCGAAGAGGCCGACGAACTCGTCCGCCACTACGAGGCCGACCCCGGCAAGGTCGCCGTCGTCCACCCCGGCGTCAACCTCGACCGCTTCACCACGGGCGACGGCCGCGCCGCCGCCCGCGCCCGCCTCGGCCTGCCGCAGGACGCCGTGATCCCGCTCTTCGCGGGCCGCATCCAGCCCCTCAAGGCCCCCGACATCCTGCTGCGCGCCGTCGCCGAGCTCGTCGACCGCGACCCCGCGCTGCGCGGCCGCCTCTTCGTCCCCGTCGTCGGCGGCCCCAGCGGCAGCGGCCTCGCCAAGCCGGAGGGGCTGCAGAAGCTCGCCGCGAGACTCGGCATCACCGACCTCGTCCACTTCCACCCGCCGGTGGCCCAGGACCAGCTCGCCGACTGGTTCCGGGCGGCGTCCGTGCTGGTCATGCCGTCCTACAACGAGTCCTTCGGGCTGGTCGCCATCGAGGCCCAGGCCACGGGCACGCCCGTCCTCGCGGCGGCCGTCGGAGGCCTGCCCGTCGCCGTCGACGACGGCGTCACCGGCATCCTCGTGCCCGGCCACGACCCCGTCGACTACGCCCGCGCCCTGCGCCGCTTCGTCGACGAACCCGGCCTCACGGACCGCATGGGCGCCGCCGCAGCCCGGCACGCCCAGCACTTCGGCTGGGACACCGCCGCGAGCGGCACCGCCGACGTGTACACCGCAGCGATGCACGATCACCGCCGTCGCGTACGCTCCCACCATGGCTGACACCGCCGCGATCATCGAGTCCACGCTGGCCGGCGCCGAGCTGAGCTGGGAATCCCCCCGGCCGGACACGTACGTCGTCCAGCTGCCCGGCACCCGCAAGCTGAGCACGACGTGCTCACTGCGCATCGGCCGCCACTCCCTGTCGCTGAACGCCTTCGTGATCCGCCACCCCGACGAGAACGAGGCGGGCGTCCACCGCTGGCTGCTGGAACGCAACCTCAAGCTGTACGGGATGGCGTACGCGGTCGACCCGCTTGGCGACGTCTACCTCACGGCGCGGCTCCCCCTCTCGGTGGTCACCCCGGACGACCTGGACCGGCTCCTCGGCACGGTCCTGGAGGCGGCGGACGGGGCCTTCAACACCCTGCTGGAGCTGGGGTTCGCGAGCGCGATCCGGCGGGAGTACGAATGGCGCACGTCACGGGGCGAGCCCACCCACAACCTGGACGCCTTCAAACACCTGACCCGCCCCTCCTGACGCCGATACCGGACGCTCCGCGCCCGGTCGCCACAAACGCCGGCGGGGCTGTTCACAGCCCCGCCGGCGTTTGTGGCGCGGGGGTCTGGG